>JABHKC010000057.1 GCA_018692315.1 Bacteroidota bacterium
GGGTCAACATGCTCCGTTTCTCGAAAGCCGCCGCCGCAAAAAAGGGGTCAACATCTGCCGGAATGACAGACAAATTTCACTCAGAAAAACAACATTTTTTTTATCGCTCGGAGGGGGTCAGCTTGCTCCGGTATATCCAACAATAAAGAATATGAATTTTAAAAACCCTATGAAACAAAAACTACTGAACAAGCAATTTCCCAGTTTTCAGGACACTGTTTTGAGATTTTATTTTAAATAAATATGTGCCGCTTGACAAATTTCCTCTATTGATTTCAATTTTATTTTCGTAAATCGAATAGTCAATTTTTTGATTTTTCCCGATTATATCGTAAATATCGAAACTTATTTCTTCAAAATTCTGCATATTTTTTAGGAATATAAATGCCTTGGTTTTTATGGGATTCGGATATATTACACAAAAATCTGAAGTATTTATTGCTGAAACTGAAGTATTAAAAATTATTACATTTTCGCAATAGGGCAAACTTGATCCATCGGGGTTTGTTGCAGTCAGGCAAACATTATAAGTGCCGTCACCAATGAAACCATGAATTGGATTTTGCTCAACACTTACTGAATCATCTCCAAAACTCCACTGCCATTCATCAGGATTGTTTGTTGATAGGTCTGTAAATTTCACCAAAGTGTCGTTCAAATATTCGTAACTAAAAATTGCATATGGGTTTGGATTTGTATTTATATCGACATTCTGACAAAAAATATGGCTCCCGAGATAATTGCTCGCTGTGAGGCAAACTTCAAAAATTCCATTTGTAGAAAATGAATGTGTTGGATTTTCGGTATTCGAAGAATTCCCATCTCCAAAATCCCAAAGCCACTCATCAGGAATTCCTGTTGATTGATCGCTAAAAATAACATTTGGCGAACTGCCAAGATTATATGCAAAATCGGCAACAGGTACAGAATATGCATCAATTTCAATTGTCTGACACAGAGTATCGTCGCCATATGAATTTTCTACAATCAAGCATACCTCATAATTTCCATTTGTAGAATATGTATAAATAGGATTTAAGTCGTTCGAGGAGTTTCCATCTCCAAAATTCCAAGTCCATGAGTCGGGTATATTAATTATTGAATCGCTTGATTGGTCAAAAAATTCAATTTCCGGCGAATTTGAATTATTGTATGAAAAATCGGCAATAGGAAAGGTATAACAATTTATGACTACTGAATTTGTTACGCATAGATTGTCGCTACCTTCAGAGTTTGTTACAGTTACACAAACATTATATGTTCCATTTTGAGAGTAAGTATGCAATGGATTTTCTTCAATTCCAGTGTTGCCATCACCAAAATCCCAAAGCCAGGATGTTGGTATTCCTTGCGACATATCTGTAAATTGCACAATTGGACAATTGCTAGTATTATTTGTAAAATTTGCAGCCGGGACAGAGTAAATATTAATTTGTATAGTATCGCAAAAAGTATCGCTTCCTTCCATATTTGCCGAAGTCAGACAAACTATAAAAGTGCCATTTGTTAGAAATGTGTGAACAGGATCTTGTATATTGCTCGTTGTACCATCTCCAAAATCCCAAGTCCACTGTGTTGGCGAATTTGTAATGGAATCGCTCGACTCATCATAAAATTCGATGGTTGGCGAATTTGTTGAAATGTAAGAGAATCCGGCAGTTGGGGGAATATAACAATCAATAATTATGGTATCGCAAAATGTGTTGGCACCAATTTGGTTATCGGCAGTTAAGCATACAATAAAAGTATCATTTTGGGTAAAAACATGTCCAGGATTCATAAAATAGCTTGTAATTCCATCGCCAAAATCCCAAATCCATGAGTCTGCCGAATTTATTGTAGAATTAGAAATTTCGTTAACAAAATAGATGGCTGGCATACTGCTTGCATCGTAGGCAAAATGCGCAATAGGTGCAGTATAAATATCTACAACAATGGTATCGCAAAATGAGGAAGAACCAAAATTATTGTAAACAAAAAGACAAACAGTATAACTTCCATTAGTGCTGTAGGTGTGAACAGGATTTATCTCCGTACTTGTTGTGCCATCGCCAAAATTCCAACTCCATGTTAATGGATAATCAGTTGATAAATCGGTAAAAGAAATTGTTGGAGTAGAGTTTGTATCAATAGAAAATAAAGCTGTGGGTGGAGTATTTCCAACAATACTAACTGTACTATAAGCAGTATCGCTTCCAATTCCATTTGAAGCAACCAATTGAACATTAAAATTTCCATTGGTGCTAAAGTGATGTATGGGATTTTGCTCGTAGCTGTATGTTCCATCATCGAAAACCCATTCCCAATAAGTTGGGTTATCAATTGAAGTATCAGTAAAACTTACAATTGGATCGTTAATAGGATCGAAAATAAATCCTGCTGTGGGTACAACACAATTGTTTACTGTAACTATTTTGCAAATTGTATTGTCGCCGGCAAAATTTCCTGATGTCATGCAAACATTAAACGTTCCGTTGAAAGGAAAAACATGATTTGGATTTTGATCAGTGCTTGTAAATCCATCATCGAAATCCCAGAACCAGCTTGTTGGAACTGCCGAAGAGGCATCGGTAAAATTGATTATAGGATCGTTGTTCGAAAGGAAGGAAAAATCGGCTATAGGCGCTCCAGCAACTTGCGATGTTACAACTCTGAAATGAAAATCATCGTTTACAAGCATCCAGGCACTCGGAAAGAAAAAACTTCCGTAAATATATGAACGGTTTGCAATTCCTGGAGTTGTCTGGTTTAGCCAAACTTCTTGAGGAAAAGTATCTACTTCGAATCCAACAAAAATATCTCCTGAAATTCCTGCTAAAGAATCTGAAAATGGCCTTAAGTCAATTGTAGTAATTTGGTGAGGAAATTCTAAACTTGCAGCTGGAAAAACTTTAATTGGTTCAATCAAATCGGCTCCTGGAATTCCCGCATTTTCTGCCCAAATATGAACAATCATTGTGTCATTTGGCCGGTTTATATCGGTATAATTTCTAATTAGAGCATTAACCAAATCTGTGCTTCCGTTTAAAGAAAATCTCACAGCTGCCTTTTTTTCGGCTGATGTGGGAGCATAACCTACTGATGTAACAAAATCGACTTCGGCATTGTCATAACCAATATAATTTCCTGCAATATATTCGAAAACTTCAGAGGTATCCGTATTCAAACTATCTGTATTGTCGGTTGCAACAATTCTGTAATCGACATAAGCTCCGGGCGTTTGTTGTGGAACTGTGTATAAATAATTGTCTCCGTTGGTATTTATTCCTTGAACAGTTTGGGCTGCAGGAACTCCATCTACCGAATAAAATAAATATGTGTTAAACACTCCAGAAATATCAATGATTTCTGCTACAACAGTATGGTCGTACAATGAGCCTTCGTAATGAGCTTGAGGTTGATGAATAATAAATGGTGCTGTCATATCCATCGGGTAGCTTGTAATCTTTAGCTCATCGATATACATACCGTCTGTGAAATATCCCTGGTCGGAAACAAAACGAAAACGAACTTTCACATCCGAATTTCCAACAAATCCGGCAAGCGAAAATGTATATTTTACCCAAACTGTATCAACACCATTAAATGTAGTTACGACATCCCATGATTGTCCATCGTCTGACGATGCTTCGAGATACATAAAATCGAAACCTAATTCAATATCGTATCGTGCATAAAACTCAATTAAACAATCGAATGCTCCATCCAAATCGAAACTATTTGCTAAAGTTGCTGTTGTAGAAACTAAATTTTGGTAGTTGCCATTCGGACTTTCACTCATAGAATATTGTGGCGAAATAAAATTCATTGTTGACAAACCCCAATCGCCTGTAAAAACCCAATTCGATGAATTATCGAAACTGTCGTATAATAATTGTGTTTGTGAGTATGAGCTATAGATGCTTACAAAGATGCCTACTATCACTATTAACTTTTTCATTTTTTCTCAATAATTAAATCAATATTAGTGCTATAAATATAGGACGATTTTTTTTAACGACAAACTTGAGCTAAATTCAGGAAGTTGCAAAAATGAAATTTGCTGTAGATTTCTATATTTATAATCAAATTAAATGTGTGATAATCATAGTAATCTGTATCAGAGTTTTTGAAAAATTCAAGTTTAAGCTTTCAAAATATACCAAAATTTTTGATAACAACAATTGACTATTCTTATAGTTACAATTTACGAAAAATCGAAAATTATCCCGAAACCTGAACTTCAATATTTAATAATCGAACCATTTCGGCTATTTGGTTCAATTTTTCAATGGGGACTTTTTCGAGCCCTGAGCTTGGCGTGTCTCTATGGATGGTATAAATCATGACTCGTTTAGGTTTAATATCTTTAATAATATCTATCCAAGCCGCTATTTCTTTTTCTGTAGTATTGTCAACTATTCGATTTTCATAAGTTCCGTGAAGAAACATGGTTTGAATAGTTAAATTCTTCTTGAATGTTTTGAGGTTCGATATGTGATTTTTTAAATCGAATTTCCGCAATGGATTATTAAACAATAGGTTAGTTTCCTGAAATGCACTATCTATTTTCAGAATATTGTCATCGACTTTGTGCAGAGCATCGTAAACTTTTTGGTTTTTTATCATTGTTGCATTCGAGAGTACAGCAATTCTTGCATTCGGAAAATGTTGGTTTCGCTCTTCGATAGTATCGTCAATTATTTCAGCAAAATCAGGATGAATTGTTGGTTCGCCATTGCCGGCAAAAGTTATAACATCAAGATTGTTTTGATTTTGCTTCATGTCAGCTAGCTTTTTGCTTAGCTCAAGTTTTACTTTTTCTCGTGAAGGTAAGTTTTTTTTGAATTTGTCTTGAGAATTTGTCCAACCGCATTCGCAATAAATGCAATTATAATTACAAAATTTAGAATCGTTTGGCAATAAATTTATGCCTAGCGAAACTCCTAATCTTCTGCTAATTACTGGACCAAAAACTGTTTTATCAAATAGAAATGTTGCCATTGAAAAATTGTGTTATTTAATTGTTAAGTTTGAAAATATGACCAATGTTAGGAACAAAAAACTTAGATTTTATTCTATATAATTTTGCTTCTTCTATTGTCCATTTTAATAAATCGTCTTCACCCAAAACTTCCTGATTATAGTTTTTCATATCTTCATTTCCACTATAATGAATGAGCATAGTGTTTTCAATTCTCAACTCTTGCAAAAATTCAAAAACACTCATAAAGACATTTGTTTTAATAATATTTTCTTTAAGAAATGATTCGAAAAACGAATATGTTTCAGAATCAAATTTTCTTTTTAAGTGAGGCGAAATTAGACGAGTATAGGATAAATCCTTTTTATAATCGCTTAACTTTTTAGAAATATCTTTGCTATTTGGTTCGTTTGAAGTTATGCTCCAATGATTTGTTTGAATACTCGGAAAACGGTTGTTAGAATCGACATAAATAACTTTTGCATCTGACAAAAAATCTATATCTATATTTCGGAGAATAGGGCACAAAAGGTCTCCTGAAAAAATTGCCTTATGCTTATCATTTTTTTTGTCTTCTATCTCAACAACGAGCATTGCCGAACCAAGCACATTGTCGCCATGATATACAGGAAATGCAGTAAGTTTCATATTCTCAATTTCCGAAACCGAAGTTTCAATACCTGGTTTTAGTTCATGAAATTCAACCATATCTTCAAGATGCGAAAAAGACCTTAAAGTAAATTCCCAACATAATTTTGTAGCGTAAACAGGGAATTTCTTCTTGTTATATCTGTAGTAAGATTGAACTATCCAGTCGGTAGAAATTGTATGATCGATATGTGGATGAGTAAGAAAAAGAGCTTCAGGAATGCGATTATTCTCTTTAATTAAGTATTGAATTATTCCATGTCCTGCATCTATCAGAACCTCCCAATTTATTTTTTCGCTTTCATTTTCTTCTCCATTTTGAGAAATTATTGAAAAGGAAGAATTTGCAATTTCTTCAAATTGGTTTTGATTATAAAAAGCATGTTCTTTGCCAAGAGGAATGGGCCAGGCATTTCCTCTCCCATTTGTTCTGATATTTATATTTTCCATTATTTATTCATTTGAAGGTTTCAAAAATATTTCTTTATAGTTTTTTACAGCAGTAATTCCTTTGTATTCATACACATTTTTCTGATGACCAAAAAATTCGATTTGACTATGTGCTTTGAAACTATCTGTTTGAAAATGAATTATTGCATCAAAAGCTCTGCTCAATCGTTTATATCGCATCTCTGGTTTGCCATGGGCTCCAAAAATTTTGAAATCCGGATTAGTTTTTTCTATCAAAATTTTCAGGCTGTTTTCGTATTCGTTTATATCATCTATCAGCAACAGTCCATTGTATAACAAATCTCCGGTAAACAAATATTTTCTGTCATTGTCAATTATTGAAATTGATTCGGCAGAATGACCGGGGGTATGAATTATTTCAATAATTCTGCTTCCTAAATCGATTTTTTCATTTACCGGCAGCCATTTGCTCAATTTAACTTTCTTTGGAAAATCAGACAATACTTCAGAAAAAGAAAAATGATATATGCTATCGTTTGAAATTTTGTTTTTCAAAATTTCAAGATCAGGAAAAGCTATTTTATCAAATTCATGAATATTTTGTGTGTGATCGAAATGAAAATGCGATAGAAGCAGGTCTATTGGTACATTTGTCAATTTTCTAACAAGCTCAGATATTTTTAGGCTGTCGTGTGAAATATTCTCGCCAGTGCCCGAATCAAACAGAATTGCCTTATCGCTTCCAACAATTAAATAGCTAACATTTTGTTGAGAACTTTTGCTTTCGAAAATTATGAAGGTTTCATTATCAATTTTTTCTACAGAGAACCAATCTGCTTCATTTTTACATCTGTTGTTCATAGTACAAAAAAAAATCAGACTGCTTAAGAAAACTATTTTTTTTAATTTATAATTCAAAGTGTTAATGTTTTATACTTGATTTTATAACCTTTTTTTAGTTTACTTGGAGCTTTGTATCAAAACTAAAAAAAATTACATCAAGCACATTGATATGCTTAATTTACAGATTTCCATTTGTTCTTATCTTTCTTTCTGCTGTTTGAGAAAACATTTTATACAAACCTATATCAAAGTATAAATTATCAATTTCTTCTAAAACTATTTGCTCATTTTTAAATACACTAATCCAAATTGAATAATGGCCATTTAGTGAGGTTTTTGCAATTTGTTTTGCCATTTGCAGTATTGGTGCTTCTTTCCAATCGTTGTAACTTAATCTTGCTAAATTCCATGTCATTTGTCGCGAACGCCATCGAGTATCAGATTCCGTAGGGCTATTTTCTCCACCTGGAAGGCGGTCAAGTCCCATTAATTTAATTGAATTTTTAGTCAAAGTTTTTAGTGCATGAGATATGGAATGCTTCGGTTTTATTTCTTTTGTTTCTGAATAGCTAAATGCTAAATCTGTGTTATCTATATCAGGCCACAAATAGTCAGATAGATTATCATTATGGTCGTTTTTTATGGTATTACAATATTTGCATGAAAGAAGAAAATTATTCCAATCGAGCACTTCCCCGCCTCTATTTCTTGGTAAAATGTGTTCAACTTCAATACTATTCATTACTTTCATCTCGCAATAAGAGCAGTAATAACCAATTTTTTTAGCTAAGTCGTGCCTTGCCTCACCATATTTGGAATAAACTTTTGGTGCCTTACCTTTATCTACCGGTCTCATTCTATAATGTTTTTACGCTCTTTTTTTATTTTTAATTGCTCTATTATACTATAAAATGCAGTATCATTTGCAAAAGGAAGCATTACTTCATCTAACTTATCCTTCATTTCATCTGTGTCAGTTCCCTCATTTACAGCTTTATAATATTCGCCGGCTACTTCAAACATTTTTTGTCTGGTTTTACTCCATTGAGGATTTTCTACATATTGTATTTCTTCTGCAATATCTTCGATACTCAAATTTATTGCACTCCCAATTTTTTCGACTGAATTATCTTTTAGCATAATTAATTGGTTTATACCTGTTTCTTGTATTAAAAAAGGGGAATGACTTGTTACGATAAATTGAATATTTGGGAAAGTATTTCTTAGAGAATGTATAATTCTTTGTTGCCAGTCAGGGTGAAGATGTAGGTCTAACTCATCAATCAAAACTATTCCTCTTGTTTTTAACAGAGCATTATTTTTTAAATGAGGGTTTAATGTTACACATTTATAAGATATATCACCAATTATTGCCAAAAAATTTCTAGTTCCATCACTTAAGGAGTGAAAAGGAAGAATTCTTTTGTCTGCTAATTGAATTTTTAGACCTTGTTGCCTATCAGGGTCAATTTCGTAAAAAATATTTACGCAATTAGGAACATTTGAAATAATTGCTTCTTTTACAAGCTCGAAGTTAATGTCATCTTTTCCTTTTTGATTTTTAGACAACTCTTTACCTTTGAACCATTTGAGAAATATTTTATAAGTAGATTTTGCTTCAAGACATCTGTTATATGCTCTAAACCGTGATGCAATGTGGGTTTTTCCTTGCTTTTCTTCTTTATCACCGACTTCATCAAAAAGTCTTCCTGTGGTATAATAAACAAGTAAGGGTAAATATATTTCTGCGCCTTCTCTTATTTGATTATCAATGTCCTGAGCAAAACGTTTTATATCTTTGGCTTTTATAGAAGTTGTTTTATTTTTTAAGCCGTTTAGTTCTCTTGTCCATTTTAGTTTTTGATGATTTATTTCTCCCTCAGCTTCTATTATTACCGGAAAAAGATGTTCTTCATTGTATTCAAAATTATGAATATGAATGTCTTTGTTCAAAATATGTCGGGAATTCACATTTCTAATACCCAAAAAGAATGAACCAATTGCAACTGTAAGAGCTTCTAAAACAGCAGTTTTACCACTTCCATTATTGCCTATTATAAGATTGAAATTTTTGTTAAAATCTAATTTCAAGTCTTTGTAACCTCTAAAATTTTTTAATCTAATATTTTTAATATCCATTATTTCATGTTTTTAGCATATTATTTTAAAGTTATTTACAAAAATATTGAAAATTTTAAAATTGATTTGTTTTAGAGGCTGTAATACAATATATTCTAATTAAATATCCTTATTTCACAATAGTCATTTCTTCAATCAGATGTTTGGCTCCGGCAAATTTATCGATTATGAAAAGAGCATATCGAATATCTAATGTAATGTTTCGGCATTGGTCGGGGTCGTACATTATGTCGCTCATTGTTCCTTCCCAGTTTCTGTCGAAATTTACGCCTATCAATTCGCCATTTCCATTTAAAACCGGACTACCGGAATTGCCGCCTGTAGTATGGTTCGAGGCTGTAAAACAAACATGAATTTTACCATTTTCGGCATATTGTCCATAATCTTTTTCGGCGTATAATTCTTTAAGTTTTTGCGGAACTTTATAGTCATAAATATCGGGATTATCTTTTTCGATAATTCCACTTAGGGTTGTAAAATAATCGTAATGAACTCCATCTCGTGGATTATAATCGTCAACTTTGCCATAAGTAATTCGAAGCGTAGCATTTGCATCAGGATAAAACGTTTTGCTGGTTTGCATTTCCCGCAGTCCTGCTACATAAATCCTATTCATCTCCGAGATTTTTTGATTTAATTCAGTAAATTTTGCGTTAACTCCCAAATATGCACTTACAACACTTTTGTAAATTTTATATACAGGATCTTTTTCTATTTTTTTGAGGCTCGATTTTGAAATATTTTCCAATAATTTATTTACTCTTAGCTCATCTGCCATAAACGATTTTGCAAATAAATGTTCAGTAAATTCAGAATAGTTTCCTTTATACTTTTTTTCGATTTTATTGAAAAAATCCGGTTGAAACTTCTTATCCACATTTTCGGAAAACATTTTCAGAAATACTTTTGAAAACAATTTTTTGTCGGTTGGTTGATTATAATTTTTGAACATACTTTTTGAGTATGATTTCAATTTTTTCACTTCTATTTTCATTCTTTCTTCAGAAAAATTGCTTTTCAGCTTCACTATTTCATTACATCTCATTGCAAACAATAATAATTCGCTTCTGAATGCTGTTTCGTGAAAGTAATCTATAGCTTGGCTATACTCTTCAATTTCTGAATAAATTTTTTCATATTCCGAAATCAGACTTCCATATTTTTCTTTTCTGGCTGGATTTGAATTTGCCCAATCTACAAACTGTTTTTCAAGCTCCTGCTTTTTATCTATTGCATTTAATTTTCGCAAACCTCTGTTTTCGCCTATCCATTTTTTCCAGGCATTACTAACTCCCGCATATTTCGATGAGTATTGAATACGAACTTTATCGCTCTCATCCATATCGGTTTTCATAATATCTAAAATATTCCCTCTTATTTCTATTCTGTTTGGGTTGTTCACCTTGGTTTTAAGTTCCACGGCAAATGATGTCAAAAACTGGGTTGTTGTGTAAGGATAGCCATAAACCATTGTAAAATCGCCTTTTTTTACACCTTTCAACGAAATTGGAAAATGTTTTTTTGGTTGGTACGGTACATTATCTTTCGAGTATTCTGCAGGTTCGTTATTTTTATTTGCATAAATTCTAAACAACGAAAAATCGCCGGTGTGACGAGGCCACATCCAATTATCGGTATCGCCACCAAATTTGCCAATTGCCGATGGTGGAGCTCCAACAAATCGCACATCTTTATAAACTTCCGACACAAATAAATAATATTCATTTCCATAATAAAATGATTTGATTTCGGCTTTATAATTTGTTCCTTCTGTGCTTTGTTTTGAAATTTCTTCAATTGCTTCGGAAATTGATTTTTGTCGATCGGTTTCGTTCATTTCAGCAGTTACATTTTTTAATACTTTTTCTGAAACATCTTCCATTCTAACTAAAAAAGTAACTGTAAGTCCCGGATTGATTAATTCTTCTTTTGGCGACATTGCCCAAAAACCATTGGTCAGATAATCGTTTTCAACCGAACTATGTGATTGGATTTGTCCATATCCGCAATGATGATTTGTAATCAGCAATCCTTTGTCAGAAATTAATTCGCCAGTGCAACCTCGTCCGAAAATTACTATTGCATCTTTTAAACATGCTTGATTTATACTATAAATATCTTCTGGGCTAAGTTTCAAGCCTTTGGCTTTCATGTCGGCATAATTATATTTTTCGAGAAGAATTGGTATCCACATTCCCTCATCGGCTCTAATATGAGAAATTATGCCAAAAAGAGCTATCAAAATTATTAAAGTAAATTTTCTCATTGAACTAAGTTTTTATTATTATTTATTTTTCATTGTTGCTATTTACAATTTATCCTCCAATGTTATGGAATTTATTATGTTTGTTTTTTGTTCCTGATTTTGGTTTGTTATCCACTGCAAGTTCTAAAGCTTTTTCAGCTCCAAGCTCTCTTACACTATATTCTATTTCGCTAAAAAGGCAAGGTTTTATCATTCCTTTGGCTGTGAGTCGCAAGCGGTTGCATACGCCACAATCGCCACCTGTTCCTCCTTCCACAACAGAAAATTCACCAGTGAATAAATTCATTTGATGAATAAATCGAAATTGTAGGTCGTTTTCCAAACAATATTTTTTTATCATTTGTGCATCCTTTTCGCCCGAAGATTTCAGAACTACACAGTTAATTTTAACCGGTGATAAACCAACTTTTTTTGCGGCTTCAATTCCTTTGAAAACTTTTTCGATATCGCCACCTCTGGTAATTTTTTTAAACCCGTCAGGATCAACTGTATCCAGACTTATATTTACTCTTTGCAAACCTGCATGTTTTAAATCTTCGGCATATTTTTCCAATAAAATTCCGTTGGTTGTTAAACTTAGGTCTTTTACTCCTTCAACATTCCAAATCATTGAAATAAGCGAAACAATTCCTTTTCGAACTAATGGTTCGCCACCTGTTATTCTGATTTTATCAATTCCGTGTTTTACGCTTTCTTTCACTACTTCAACAATTTCGTCGTAGCTTAAAATATCGTTGTGCGAAAGCAAATCAATGCCTTCTTCAGGCATGCAATATGTGCATCGCAAGTTACAGCGGTCTGTAACTGAAATTCTTAGGTAGTTTATTCTTCTGTCAAATTTGTCTAACATTTACAAAATCTCCTTTTTTTAATGAAGTTTTTCCAACAGGAACATTTATTAAACCGTCTGCATATGTCAGAGCATTTATGTGTGCCGAACCATGATATTTTAAGGGAATAATATCGGAGTTTTCGTTTATACTAATTGGGATCCAAGACATTCGTTTTTTGTTTTTTCTCGAATAATCTTCACCCATTTTCAAACTTATGTTTGTTGCTTCGAAATTATATCCCATCATTTTATAAAGAAATGGTTTTACGAGAAGTTCGAACTGAACAAACGATGAAACAGGATTTCCGGGCAAACCAAAAACATATTTGTTCTGTCGGGTGCCAAAAGTTGTGGGCCTGCCAGGCTGAACTGCAATGCTATCGAAATGAATTTTTATGTTCAATTTCTTTAAAATTTTAGGCACAAAATCGAAATCGCCCATAGAAACTCCGCCTGTTAGCAAAACTACATCGTTTTGCTCAAGGGCTTTTGAAATATTATCATAGGTCGATTTTTCTGTATCTTCAACAATTCCCATATAATTTCCATTAATTCTAAGGCTGTCGAGTTGCGAAATTATTTGATAGGCATTGCTGTTTCTAATTTTCGAAATTTCTGGCTTTTCATATGGTTCAACAAGCTCATCGCCAGTAGATAGAACTGCAATTTTTGGTTGTTTGTAAACTTTGAGGTTTGTGTTTCCGGTTGTTGCCAACACTGCAATATGCTGAGGTTTTATAAATGTTCCTTTTGGTAAAATTTGTTCGTTTTGTTTTATGTCTTCGGCTTTGAAACAAATATTGTTTCGAGTTTCTTTATGCAAATATTTAATTTTATTATCTCCCGTTTCTTCAACATTTTCAACAATAATAACACAATCGCTGCCTTCTGGCATCATTGCACCGGTCATTATTTTTGAGCATTCGTTTTTGCCAATATTTTTTTGTGGTATCACTCCTGCCGGAATAATTTCTATCACTTTTAATTCGTTTTGAATGTCTTGATTTTTGCAGGCATATCCGTCCATTGCCGATTTGTTGAAGGGAGGCATTTCGATGTCTGAATAAACACTTTCGGCAAGTACTCTATTTATAGATTTTTTGAAATCAATTTTTTCTGTTTCCATCAAAATAATTGATTCCTCAATTTTTTTTATTGCTTCACTAAATAATATCATCTTACTTCATTTTTTTGCAAAAGTGCGAATTTCTTTTTGAATTTATTGTGTAAGTAATGTATTGTTTTCAAAAACAGTGCTTTAAATAATTAATAACAAAAAAGGGTAGCACAAACTGTACTACCCTTTTTTTCAGAAAAATTTCATTTTTCAAACTCATTAATTTGTTTAAAGACTCTATTAGATAGAATCTTGAAAACAATTTTACTAAAATTAAGTTGTTGAATTTTTAGCTCAACGTTCTATGTTTTAGTTGCTTTGAGCTGGAGCTTTTCTTTTGTCTAAATGCTTTTGATATTTATTCATAAACTTATCAACACGTCCTGCAGTATCAACAAGTTTCATTTTACCAGTATAAAATGGATGAGAAGTATTAGAAATCTCTAATTTAAATAGTGGATATTCAACACCATCTACTTCAATATTTTCTTTTGTTTTGGCTGTCGATTTTGTAATAAAAGTATATCCGTTCGATATATCTTTAAAAGCTACAAGTCTATAATTTTTTGGATGAATTCCTTTTTTCATTTTAATTATTTCTTAAATTTCAATTTTCAAAACGGCTTGCAAAATTATAAAAAATTTCTTACAAGCAAATTATTTATTAATTATTTTTTACTAAGTGTGTTCAAATCAGCGAATTTCAGTTTCATATTCATTTTTTATTATACAAATTCATTGTTCTTTCTATGCCAATTGAAGCAAAACTTAATATGATTTTTTTTGCTATATCAATTTTTTCGGGCAATTTTTCGGCTTCTTCTTCTAACCAATTTCCAAGAACATAATCTACCTGACTGCCTTGTGTAAATTCGTTGCTTATTCCAAATCGTAGTCGTGCATAGTTTTGATGCCCTAACATTTCATTAATGTTTTTCAATCCATTGTGACCGGCATCGCCACCTTTCATTCGCAAACGAAGTTTTCCAAATTTTAAAGCCAAATCGTCTGAAACAACAAGAAGTCTGTCGTCGCTAAGTTTTTCTTTTTTAAGCCAATAGACTATTGCTTTACCGCTCAAATTTACATATGTAGATGGCTTGAGTAATATTAGCTTTCTGCCTCTATGTTTTATTTCAGCAATATCGCCATATCTCGCCGATTGAAATTTTACATCCGATTGTTTCGAGATTTGTTCTAAAATATCGAATCCAATATTATGGCGAGTATTTTGATAATCAATGCCAATATTTCCTAAACCTACAATTAGGTATTTCAAAATATAAATTATTATAACAAATCGAAATTTGTATATTTGGACTTATGAAATATTACTAAAAACTATTGATTTATAACAAAAATTGCAAATATGAATTGTCGATTTAGAATTTTATTCTTCTGTAGTAGCTTCTTCAGTTTCTTCACCTTCAGTTTCTTCACCTTCAGTTTCTTCATCTAAGCTTTTTGCTACCCTTGTAAGTTTAACAGAACAAACTACAGAATTCTTGAAATCTAATAATTCAAGATCTTCAAATGAAAGATCGCCAACTTTAATAGTTTTTCCTAATTTCAATTCTGTTACATCCACATTAAGTATATCTGGTAAATTCTTAGGTAATGCTTTAACTCGCAATTTACGAGTTTCTAATGCTAATTTACCACCCTCTTTTACTCCTATCGAAAGACCATTTAATTTTACCGGAATTTTGATAATTACTTCTTTACCTACAAATATCTCATAAAAATCTATATGAAGAATTTCGTCGGTAACCGGATGATATTGAATATCTTGCATAATTGCACGGCATTCTTTTCCATCAATTTTTAAATTTACTAAGTACACATTTGGTGTATAAACTAAGTGCCGAAAATCATTTTTATGTGCATAAAAGTGAGTTACTTTCTCGCCGCCATAAATTACGCATGGTACGTTTCCTTCTTTTCTTAGTTTTTTGGTTTCTTTTTTCCCGAGAGATTTTCTTTCGGTAGTAACAATTTCTATTGTTTTCATTTACTAAACATTGTGCGCTACTTCAAACTACAGTGTAATTCGCCATCACGCGATTATTAAAATTATTTAAAAAAGTTTGCAAATATATATAAAAATTAAAACTAAAATATATTTACATAAAATATTATCTTAAGTATAATGCTCTCTATTATAATCAATTATATTATGCAAATTGATAAAAATCAATATTACTATACAAAATTTAAAGATTTAGACTTAATAAAAACAATAAAATTTAATATTATTTGTAATATTGTCAATTGTTTTTTTTGAATTTAGTTAAACTATTGAGTATTGATGATGAAACCTAAAGTACTAATTGTAGATGATAAGGTTGAGAATATTGTATTATTAAGAAATACTCTTAAAGCATTAGATATTGAGATAATTGAAGCTATGTCTGGCTTTGAGGCATTAAAACATGACATTGATGATAGTTTTGCTGTTGCAATTTTCGATGTTCAAATGCCTGAGATGTCAGGATATGAACTACTTGAAAAATTTCGAATATATGAAAGAACAAAGCATTTACCAATAATTTTTCTTTCAGCATTTTACACCAAAGAAGAATATGTAATAAAGGGCATAGAAAGTGGTGCTGTCGATTTCATAATAAAGCCCATTAATAGCTCAATTTTATTAGGAAAAATAAAAGTATTTCTTGAGATTTTTGTACAAAAACAAGAGTTAAAATCATTGATACAAGAAAAGGAAAAAAGCAATATACAATATGCAAAAACTATAGCTGAACTTCAAATATCGCAACAAAATGTAACAGAGAGTAAAGAAATCTTTAAAGGAATCACTTCTGCTGCAAACGAAAGCATAATTTTACTTACCAGTTGTGGAAAAATAAAATTCTGGAACAAAGCATCAGAACATATTTTTAAGTATAAGAAAAATGAAATAATCGGAAAAGATATTAATAATCTATTGGTACATAATGATGATTATCAGAGTTTTAAAATAGCATTTGAAAAATTTCAATCATTAGGAACAAACAAATATATTGGAAAAGACCGCGAACTTCTTGCAATTGATAAATACAAAAAACAATTCTATATTAATATTTCATTTTCTTCATTGAAATTGAAAAACGACTTAAATGTTCTTGGTATTATCCGCGATATTTCGGAACAAAAAGAGAGCAACGAAAAAATTCAAATCAGCGAGCAAAAATATCGTACAATTTTTTCTCAGGCAAACGATTCAATTTTTGTAATGGATAAAGACCATTTCATTGACTGTAACGATAAGACATTAGATATGTTTGGTTGCCGAAGAGAAGATATTATCGGGAAACAACCACATATTTTCTCGCCTGAAAAACAACCAGACGGAGAAAGTTCATTGCTTAAAGCCGAAAAAAAAATTACTGCAGCACTAAACGAAAAATCTCAGTTCTTTTATTGGAAACACATAAAATTGGACAAAACTCCCTTCGATGCAGAAATTAGTTTAAAAGTGATAGAAACCAATTCAAATAAATACATTCTTGCAATTGTAAGAGATATTACCGAAAGAAAAAAATCTGAAGAAAAGCTAAAGGCTGCAAAAGACAAAGCAGAGAAAGCAACTAAATCAAAATCGGCTTTTCTTGCAAATATGAGCCATGAAATTCGCACTCCAATGAATGGAATTATTGGAACAGCAAATTTGATGAAGCAAACAAGCTTAAACAAAGAACAAAAGGAATTGGTTAATATAATTGACTATTCTGCAAATAATTTGTTAACAATAATTAACGATATATTAGATATTTCTAAAATTGAATCGGGGCAGATAGAATTAGAAGACATAGATTTCAGTCTTCATAATGTTGTGAACGAATCAATTAAACTCCTATATTTGAAAGCAAAACAAAAAGGAGTTGAACTAAAGCTCGAACTTGCCAAAAACATTCCTCTGTATGGCAAAGGCGACCCGGTAAGATTAAAACAAATCATCATAAATTTATTGAATAATGCAATAAAATTTACAGAAAAGGGATGTGTAAAACTTTCTGTAGAAAAGATTAAAAATATTAATGAAGATCATTATATAAAATTCAATATTGTTGATACAGGAATAGGTATTTCGAAGGAAGGACAAAAAAAACTATTCAAAGAGTTTTCTCAGGCAGACACTACCATTACGCGAAAATTTGGAGGAACAGGCCTCGGTTTGATGATTTCCAAACGGCTATCGGAAATGATGGACGGCGAAATTGGACTTGAAAGCAAATTAGGTAAAGGCTCAACATTTTGGTTTACCGTAAAAATAAAAAAAGGTAAAGTTCCACCATACGAATTGGACAAAACCGTAAACAAAGAACAAACCTCTATCGGAAAACAACTTTCTATTCTTCTTGCTGAAGACAATCTGGTAAATCAGCAAGTTGCAATTTTTGTACTGAAACAATTAGGACACAAAATTGAAGTTGCCGAAAACGGAAAATTAGCTTTAGAAAAATTTAAAAATAATAAATATGATGTGATTTTAATGGACGTTCAAATGCCAGAAATGGACGGACTTGAAGCAACAAGCTGCATCAGAAAAATAGAAAAAGAAAATAATGTCAAAAAAGGCATAAAAATTATTGCAATGACAGCAAATGCAATGAAAGAAGATGCGGATAAATGCTTCGAAGTAGGTATGGATGAATACATTAGCAAGCCTTTCAAACCAGTAGAATTGGCAAGTGCTTTAGATAGAATATAGTTCGTTATTTCAAGAAACCCTAAAGAATTACTTACATTTATATTGATCATTATTAATATACTATTTCAAAAGTTAATGAGTTTTCACAGAAAAACACAATTGTTTGAAAATAAATAAACTATAAGATATTCAAATGAAAAAATCAATAATTAAACCCCTACTCCCATTTCTAATTTCGATAATCATATTTCTGTTGATTTCAGTAATATATTTCAATCCTATTTTGCAAGGAAAAAGGCTGAAACAAGGCGATATTGTAAATTGGCAAGGTGCTGCACAAGAAATTGTTGAACATAGAAACGAAACGGGTGAAGAGCCCCTTTGGACAAATTCAATGTTCGGAGGAATGCCATCTTTCCAAATCTCTACACTTTACCCTTCAAATCTTGTGAAATACGTCGATAGGTTTGTTTTTCGTCTAAACCTTCCTCGCCCAGCCGACTATATTTTTTTATACTTTATAGGTTTTTTTATAATGCTAATATTGCTGCGGGTAAATCCGTGGTTAAGTTTTGTAGGAGCACTTGCATTTGCATTTTCTTCATACTTTTTTATAATTATCGAAGCCGGACACAATTCAAAAGCTCATGCAATTGGCTATTTTGCACCAGTTATTGGTAGCATTATTTATACCTACAGAGGAAAATATCTGCTCGGAGGAGTTCTTACGGCATTGTTTTTATCTCTCGAAATTCAAACAAATCACTTACAAATAACTTATTATCTTCTACTTACAGTTATTATTTACGGTATTTCTGAATTAATTTTTCAGATTAGAGAAAAACAAATTGCAAATTTTATAAAAGCAACATTTGTATTGGTAGCCGCAGCGCTTCTTGCAGTGGGTCCAAACATTTCAAATTTGCTTGTAACTCAGGAATATGGAAAATATTCTACCAGAGGAAAATCTGAATTGACTTCCGATAAAGAAAATAAAACCTCAGGATTAGACCGCGATTATGTTACAGGCTGGAGCTATGGAATTGCCGAAACCGGAACTTTTATAATACCAAATTTTATGGGAGGTTCGTCTCACGAAGAGCTAAGCCAAAAATCTGCAACCTACAATCTTCTAAAACAAAACAATGTCCCAAATGCAAAGAAAATAATTAAACAAATGCCATTGTATTGGGGAGATCAACCATTTACATCAGGTCCGGTTTATGTTGGAGCTTTCATATTTTTCTTTTTTGTTTTAGGATTATTTATTGTGAACGGCAGATACAAATGGTGGATACTTGCTGCAACAGTTCTATCATTATTTCTTGGATGGGGGCATAATTTTATGGCTTTCACCAATTTTTTTCTCGACTATATTCCAGGCTATAACAAGTTTCGTTCGGTAACGATGATATTGATAATTGCAGAATTCACGATTCCGCTTCTTGCAATTTTTGCAATAAAAGAATTGTTTGAGCTGCATAAAAACAAAAAAGAATTGTTTAAAAAAATACAATTGGCATTTTTTATATCAGGAGGAATTAGTTTTATTTTCATTGTAATTCCGGGGGTATTTTTCGATTTCAGCGGAAACAACGATTCGCAACTCCCCGATTGGCTTATTGATGCATTCCGTTCCGACAGAGAATCAGCCCTTAGAATGGATGCTCTGCGTTCGTTCTTTTTTATAACAATTGCCGGTTTGATTAGTTGGGTTATTATCAATAAAAAACTAAAAACACAATATATCTATTTAATAATTATTGCAGCAGTAATGATTGATATGGTACCGATTGACTGGCGATATTTAGATCATTCAAATTTTACATCTCCTAAAAAAGTAGCTACACCTTATCAAGCAACCCAGGCAGATGTTGCAATTCTTCAAGATACCGACCCAAATTTTAGAGTTTTTAATCTTGCAGTAAATACTTTTAACGATGGCAGTTGTTCTTATTTTCACAAATCAATTGGTGGCTACCATGGAGCTAAACTTAAGAAATATCAGGAATTAATTGAGTTTCAAATAAGCAAGCAAAATATGTCAGTTTTGAATATGCTAAACACAAAATACTTTATAGTTGCCGATAAAAAAACAAAACAGCCTACTGCTCAACGAAATCCAGGAGCACTCGGGAATGCCTGGTTTGTTCAGCAAATAAAATTTGTTGCAAATGCCGACAAAGAAATGGCTGCTTTGAACGATTTTAATCCTTCGTATATGGCAATTGTTGATGTTCGTTACAAAAATCAAATTCAAGATTTTAAACCTGAATTAGATGCAAACGCTACTATAAAATTAACAGACTATAAGCCAAACTATTTAGTTTATGAATCGAAAACAAGTAGCGAGCAATTTGCAGTATTTTCGGAAATATATTACGACAAAGGTTGGAATGTGTACATAGATGAAGCTCCTGCTGAATATATAAGAAGCAATTATCTTTTGCGAGCTATGAAAATTCCTGAAGGAAATCACAAAATTGAATTCAAGTTTGAACCAAAATCATATTTTATTGGCGAAAAAATTGCCTTGATTAGTTCATTGGTTTTATTTCTGGCAGTTGTTGCGGGCTTGTTGTTTGAGATTAGAAAGTATTTGAAATCAGAAGAAGCATCAGTTTCAAACTTCAAATGAAAAAAGTCCTAATAATTTCATACTATTGGCCTCCAAGTGGAGGAGCAGGAGTTCAGCGTTGGTTGAAGTTTGTAAAATACCTTAGCCATTTCGGCTGGAAACCAATAATTTATACACCCAAAAATCCTGAATATCCCTCTGTAGATAATTCTTTGCAGAAAGATGTTCCCAAAAATATTGAGATTTTAACAAAAGAAATATTTGAGCCTTATTCAGCCTACAAAAAATTTCTTGGGAAAAGTAAAGATGAAAAAATAAACGCCGGTTTTCTTTCCGAAGAAAAAAAAAACAAGACAAGCGAAAATATTGCAGTTTGGATTAGAGGAAATTTTTTTATTCCAGATGCAAGAATGTTTTGGATAAAACCTTCTGTGAAGTTTTTGTCGGAATATTTACAAAAAAATCATATTGATGCAATTGTTTCAACTGGTCCCCCTCATAGTATGCACATGATTGCCAATGAGATAAAAAAGAAGTTTAACATTCCCTGGCTTGCCGATTTTCGCGATCCATGGACAAATATCGATTTCTATAAAGACCTTAAACTTACGAAATGGGCAGACAGAAAACATCACCGGCTTGAGCAAAAAGTTTTGAAAAATGCAAACCGTATAGTTGTAATTAGCAATTATATGGCTCAAGATATGAACTTTCTACACAACAGGAATTACAATGTAGTTACCAATGGTTTCGATTTTGACGATGTATCGAAAATACCGGAACTACCGGACAAAAAGTTCTCAATTTCGCATATAGGTTCTATGGTTAGAACCCGCAATCCAGAAATATTATGGAAAGCACTTGAGTCGCTTGTTAGCGAAAATCTGATTTCGAAATCGCATTTAGAGATTAAACTTGTTGGCAAAGTCGATTTTTCGATTATCGAAGATTTAAAGAAATATAATTTATTCGATTTTTTAAACAGAATAGATTATCTGCCACATCAGGAAGTAGGAAAAGTTCAGCAACAGTCGCAGGTACTTTTGCTCGTTGTGAACAAAACCCCAAATGCAAAAATGATACTTACCGGAAAATTTTTCGAATATCTTTCGGCCAAACGTCCAATATTGTGTATTGGACCCGAAGATGGGGAAGTAGCCAAAATCCTTGAAGAGACTAATTCTGGAATTTTATGTGATTATGAAGATTTTGAAAAAACCAGAAAGAGCATCTTGCATTTCTACAAACTGTATTTAAAAAACAATCTTAAATCAGAAAGTAAAGCTATAGACCAGTTTTCGAGAAAAGAGTTATGCAAATCTATTTGCAATATACTGGATGAAATGATAAACTAAACAGTTTTTACCCATTTTCCCTGCTCTTTCAAAACCATTTCTAAAACTTCTCTAACGCAAGCATTGCCTCCCTCTTTCTGCGAAATGTATTTTGACACAGCCTTTATTTCTGCTACCGCATCGGCAGGGCAAACTGCAAAACCTACAGTTTTCATTACTTCCAAATCGGGAATATCGTCGCCCATATATAATATTTCGCTGTCTTTCAAACTATATTTGTGTTTGAAATCTTCATAATCGTCCATCTTGTTTTCAGACTTGATGTAAACATCATTTATTCCAAGATTATTAAATCTAATCCTCACCGATTCTGAAAATCCGCCGGTGATTATAGCAATTGGAAATCCTTGTTCCGATGCATATTTCAAGGCAAATCCATCTTTCACACTCATTGTTCTCATCATTTCGCCACTTGGGTGAAGATAAACATTGTTGGTCGAGAAAACTCCATCTACATCAAATACTAATGCTTTTACGTTTTTAAATTCCATTTTTTTGATTTATAATTTTTTCTGACAAAAACTTGTATGTTTCGTAATACTCAGGAAATTTTTTAAGAATTTGAAGATGACTATTTATAGTTTTTTCATCACCTCTAAAAGCCGGACCTGTCTGCATTTTAGTCGGACTTTCGTTTTCAATTTTCGAAACAGTTTCGCGAATAAGTGGTTTCAAAATATCGAAATTTAAGTTGCTGCAATTCAGAATGCTTTCGGAAACTACAAACATATGATTCGCAAAATTGCATACAAAAACTGCTGCAAGGTGTATTTTTTTTCTTTCTTCCGAAGAAATATATTTTACATTTTCTGAAATTTTGCTTGCAATATCCCACAGCAAGTTTTTGATTTCTGTGGAATTTGCTTCAATACAAATTGGTATTTCCCCAAAATTCGGTCTTTTGTTTTTAGCAAAAGTCTGTAGCGGATAAAAAACTCCATAATCATTTGCAAACCCGTTGAAAATATCAATTCCGACACTTCCGGCAGTATGCACCAAGATTTTATTTTTAAAAGGCAATTTCTCTAAAATTGTGGCTATAGCATCGTCAGCAACTGCAAAAAAATACAAGTCGGCCGAATTATCAATTTTTTCAATTTCGGTGGTGAAATTTGTTTCTAATTTTTCTGCCAAAGTTTTTGCCGACATTTCGCTTCGGCTAACAACCTGCACAATTTCGTAAGCTGCTTCCTGAAGTCTCAGCGAAAGCTGGCTTGCGAGATTCCCGGCACCTATTAAAACAATTTTATTTTTCATTATTTTTGAAATTCTTTTCATACAAAACTAAAAAATTATAGTGAATGCTTTGATAAAAATAAAATCAACATAAATAAAATCAGGTATATTCTACAAAGTCGTCTGCTAACAAATTTTTGTAATTTTGCTGAAAAATAATTTTAAATGAAAAAACAAAAAACCTCCTTTTTCTGTCAAAATTGTGGAGTAGAATCTCTAAAATGGGTTGGGAAATGTCCATCGTGCAACGAGTGGAATACATTTATTGAAGAAAAAGTTATAAAAGAAAAAACGCAATCGAATTCGAAAAATACAAAGACAAAACCAGAATTAATTTCAAATATTAGCTCTTTGGGCGAAGAAAGAATTGATACCAAAATAAACGAACTAAATTTAATTTTGGGAGGAGGTCTCGTCTCCGGTTCTTTGGTTTTGATTGGAGGAGAACCCGGAATTGGGAAATCTACTTTGGTCCTCCAACTTGCGTTGAGCATGAAAGAACATAAAATACTCTACGTTTCTGGCGAAGAAAGCCCGAATCAAATAAAACTTCGTGCTGATAGATTGAATATCCCGAATGAGAATTGTTTTATCCTTGCCGAAACATTTTTAGATAATATTTTCTCTCATATACAAAATCTTGAACCTCAAATAATTATAGTAGATTCTATTCAAACAATATACTCGAGCAAACTCGAATCTTCGCCTGGCAGTGTTTCTCAAATTCGTGAATGCACGGCCGAAATTCTCGAATTTGCAAAAAAATCTAATACTCCGGTTTTGCTCGTTGGGCATATTACTAAAGATGGAGCCATTGCCGGACCAAAAGTTTTAGAGCATATTGTCGATACTGTTTTGCAATTTGAAGGCGACCATAACAATCTGTACAGAATTCTGCGAGCCACGAAAAACCGATTTGGCTCTACTTCTGAATTAGGGATTTTTGAGATGCAAAATTCTGGTTTGCGAGAAGTATCTAATCCTTCGGAAATGCTGCTTTCGCAAAATTCCGAAAAACTTAGCGGAACAGCTATAGCTTCTTCAATTGAGGGAATCAGACCTTTTCTAATTGAAATTCAGGCATTGGTGAGTACGGCAGCCTATGGTACACCTCAACGTTCTTCTACCGGTTTCGATTTGCGAAGACTAAATATGCTACTTGCTGTTCTCGAAAAAAGGGCAGGATTCAGACTTTCGTCAAAAGACGTGTTTTTGAATATTGCCGGTGGACTAAAAGTAAATGATCCGGCAAACGATTTGGCTGTGATTGTTGCAATTATGTCATCGAACCTCGATATTCCTATCGAAAAAGATATTTGTTTTGCCGCCGAAATTGGTTTAACCGGCGAAATTAGGCCAGTAAGCCGAATTGATCAAAGAATTGCTGAAGCAGAAAAATTGGGATTCAAAAAAATATTTATTTCAAAATACAATGAAAAAAACATCGCATCCGCTAAATACAAAATCCAAACTATTTTTGTTGGGAAGGTTGAGGATGTTTTTAAGCAATTGTATAGTTAATGGCTTTACTCAACCATAAATCTGCAAGCAGATTCTTCTTATCCACGAATTACGCAAATTTCACTAATTTTTATTCACTTTATTGAGTTGTGATAAAATGTCTATTTTTCTGATTTATTAGCACTAATATATACCCTTGCGGATTTTAGGCTCAAAATAATATTTTTATAAATGACGGCATTATGAAATATTTAGTAAGAAAATCTTCGCAAAATATAATGAAAAAAATACAAGCAAACAATAGTTTTGGGTGCACGTAGGGTGGGAAAAACAGTTTTAATAAAAATATATTATCACAAATAAACGAGCGGGTTTTAATCCTTAATGGAGAAGATATTAATGTACACGACAAACTTTCCGTTTGAACTGTAGAAAATTACAAACAAATTTTAGGCTCGCATAAACTTTTGTATATAGATGAAGCACAAAAAATACCGGATATTTGTCAGAAACTAAAATTAATGATTGATGAAATTGATGGTTTAAAAATTATTGTATCCGGTTCATCTTCGTTCGACATAAACAAAGATGTGGGTGAACCACTTACCGGCAGAAAATATTCGTTCCATCTCTATGCACTTTCTGAAGCAGAATACAATCAAACGGAAAGTAATATTTCTAAAATTGATAAAACAAAAGAAAGGCTCGTTTTTGGAAACTATCCCGAACTTTTGCATATTCCTTATAGAGAAGAAAAGAAAGATTATTTGAACGAAATGGTGAGTAGCTATCTGTTGAAAGACATTTTAGTTTATGAGAACATAAAAAATTCACAAAAAATATTTAATTTGTTACGATTGATTGCATTTCAGATTGGGGGAGAAGTTTCTATGCAAGAAATAGGGAAACAACTTGGAATAAGTAAAAATACTGTCGAAAAATATTTAGATTTGTTGAGCAAAGTTTTTATTCTTCATAAAGTTGAAGGATATAGTCGCAATCTTCGAAAAGAAATTACAAAATATTCGAGATGGTATTTTTTAGACAATGGAATAAGAAATGCTGTGATTGCAAATTTTAACTCAATTGTTTCGAGAAATGATATTGGTCAATTGTGGGAAAACTATATGATTATCGAAAGAATAAAATTCCAAAACAATAACAGGATTTCTTCAAATAATTATTTTTGGCTTACATACGATCAACAAGAAATTGATTGGGTTGAAGAGCGTGATGGGCAATTATTTGGCTATGAATTTAAATGGAATGAAACAAAGGTTAAAACTCCATAGCAATGGAAAAGTGCATATCCGGAAGCAACATTTGAAGTGATAAATTCAAATAATTTTGAAAACTGGCTCAAATAATTTTAGAACTATTATTTTGATTTAACTAAATCTTGAATCTGATTAATATAACTATCCTCAATTTTTCTACCAAGTTTTCTTGATTGAAGTGCCTGATCTAACGCTTTTTCATAGTTTTTCAATCGCAAATTGCACACCGACATATTATAATATGCCCCAGCATGTTTCGGGTTTAGCTTTAAAACAATTTCAAAATTTTTATTGGCTTCGTCAAATTCGTTTTTTTGAAAATATGCAAATCCTTTGTTCAAGTATAAATTTATATCATTCGGATTTACTCTTATCATAATATCGAAATCGGTAATTGCCTTATCGAATTCACCACTATATAAATATGCAAATGCACGATTTCCAGCAACTTTATCGATACGAGCTCCTCGCTCCAAAGCATTTTCAAAATCGACAAAAGCATCGTCATATTTTTTTAAAATCGAATTTATAATTCCTCTGTTTATGTGAGCGTTGATTTCATGAGGGCCCATTTTCACAGCCTTATCGTAACACTCGAAAGCATCTTCGTATTTTTCCTGCATTCGATAAATATTTCCCAGATTTCCCCATGTTTCGTCGTCCATCTGATTGTTTGTCATTAAAACCTGGTAATCTTTCATTGCAAGATCTGGCCTGTCGGTTTTACCATAATAATTTCCACGATTTCTATATGCCATATCTGCATCGGGATAATTTTTCAAAACATCGGTCCATAATGTTTCGCTGTTTTCCCAAACTTTAATTCTTTGGTGTGTCAGGGCAATAATAAAAACTGCATATATAATACCAATTAATACTAAAATTGATTTCATCACTTTAGCTTTTTTGCCAGTAGCAAAATCGTTTGCAGCATAAGCAATTATAAAAAATATACCTAAATATGGAATATATGTATATCTGTCGGCTATAAGTGCCTTTCCTACAGATAGAAATTGTAATACAATTGAAATTGTTGCGGCATAAAACAAAAATCCAAAAATAATTACCCGAGCATATTTTTTCGACTTAAATACAATGAGTCCTAACAAGGAAACTACAATTAATGATATAATAGGTGCCAAATAAAAAATAGTGGGTAGATAGCCACCAATTTCATCGTAGCGGGGATATGGATAAAATGTGGATAGTTCTGTTGGTACAAAAATTCGATATATATAAATATTCAAACCATAAAACCCAACTAGGAATTTTTCTACATACGAAACGGCTCCTTCTTTTGCGATAGCACCTTCCTGAATTATTATCGCAATTATTCCGAATAATAATGCTAAAACGAAAAATGGAACTTTTTCTAAAACTAATTTTGTATTGAATTTTCTTTTATAAAAATAATCGAGAAGAACTAAAACAACCGGCAATGTTACGGCCATTGGTTTCGATAATAATGATAATATGAACAAAACTATTGTGAAAATATACCATTTTGTATTTTTGTTTTCAATAAATTTCACATAAGTGATTAACGAGCCCAGAAAAAAGAGTGCATAAAGTACATCTTTTCGTTCGGCAACCCAGGCAACACTCTCGACGTGCATTGGGTGAAGTGCAAACAAAAAAGCTACGGTTGATGGTATTATTAAATTTCGTTTTGATATGAAATAAAACAAAATAAAAACTAGTACGATATTTAATAAATGAAATATATAATTTGTTGTATGATAGACTTTTGGATTAATTTTATCGTAGTTGTATTCCAGGGCATACGACAAAATTGTTAATGGATGATAATTCATAAAGTAGGGCTCGCTAAAAATCTTTATAATATTTTCGAACGACAAATCCTGAATTATTTCGCTTTCGGTAACATATCTTGGGTCGTCCCAGTTTGTAAATCCATTTTTTAATGAAGGATAAAAAACTATTGCTGAAATAATTACAATAATTGCAACAATTATAAAATGTTTATAATTTTGTTTGGTTCGAGTTTTCTTTAGCTGCGAAGGTTTTTTTAATTGCTTTTTTGCTTTTTTCATTTTTATTATTTTCTACAAATACTGAAATTCAATATCAAAAATTTCAATCAATTTTCCTAAAAGTAAATTCAACAGTAGCTCCTTTTTTCATCCAACTCATAAAAATATCTGTTACAATAAAAACCGGAAAGCTTACAGCAAAAAATAGTTTTTGCATTAAAATACTGAATTTTGAATATTCTTTTGCATAATCGGTATTTCCTTTTAAAAGCTCGAACAAAACCTCTCGCTTTTTCAGAAATTTGTTTAATAAACTTTGAGTCATTCCATATGGATTTTGCTCCGACGATAGATAATTTTCGCTTACTATTTCGAAACCATATTCTTTTAAAAGCTTGATGAAATCTGTTGGTTCGAAAAACAACAAATGTCGTGGAGGATCTAAATGCAGCCAATCTCCCTTAAATTTTCTACTTTGGTAGCTGTCGATATTTGGGAAAGAAATCAGAAGAATTCCATCCTTTTTTAATAATTCAGAAATAGTTTCTAAAGTTTCTTTTGGATTCGATAAATGTTCGAAAACATGAAATAATGTAACCGCATCTAAACTATTTTTATCGAAATCTGATTTTTCCAAAAAGCCAATTTTCAAATTAATTTCGGAATGTTTGGCTGCACGCTTTGCAGAGTTGCCATCTAATTCGGTACCATTGAGCCTATATTTTCCATATTTCTGCAAATACAACAAAAATCTACCATTTCCGCAACCAATGTCTAAAACATTTGCTCCCTCTTTCAAATATTTGCTCAATTTTTTAGCCCGTTTTTTTCTAAAAAAATCTAATACATTTTCTACCGAAGACGATTCGAATTTTTCGTCCTTTTCGCCATAGTACGAATCGTCATAAGCTCTTGCCAACTGTTCGTTGGTAGGTTGTGGCGACAAAAAATATGCTTTGCATTTTCTACATTTATGAATATGAAATGTATCTTCAAATATGTCTTTTGTGCTATAAAGTTTTTCAGAATTCTGGCTTTTACAATATACGCAAATACTATGATTTTCTACCATGAAATATTTTGATTTTATTATCAATTTCAATTTATTTGGCAAAAATATATATTTTTATGAATATAGAAATACTGTTTAAATTAGAGTATTTTTACATTTTTTATTGCAATAAGCAAAGTTAAAAATTGGTTTTTCTGTTGTAGTTCTAAAATGGCACTAAATTATATCTGGATATTCTTTTTTGTAGTAGCATTTATTACTGGCTTGATAAAACTTATATTTTTTGGAGATGTAAATGTATTTCCGGAAATGGTAAGCAGTACTTTCGATATGGCAAAAACCGGATTCGAAATATCATTATTTCTTACCGGTGTATTATCATTATGGCTTGGGCTAATGAAACTTGGAGAAAAAGGAGGAATCGTAAAAATATTCTCGAAGGTTATCGGACCATTTTTTCAAAAATTGTTTCCTGAAATTCCAAAAAATCATCCTGCAACTGGTTCGATTATGATGAATATTGCAGCTAACATGCTCGGTCTCGACAATGCTGCAACTCCTATTGGCTTAAAAGCCATGAAAGAAATGCAGGAAATAAATCCTAATAAAGATACAGCTTCGAATGCTCAAATTATGTTTTTGGTTCTCAATACCTCTGGTTTAACCTTGATCCCTATAAGTATAATGGTTTACAGAACCCAACTTGGAGCTGTAGATCCCTCAGATATTTTTATACCTATTCTGCTTGCTACATATTTTTCTACTCTTGCCGGCTTAATTAGCGTTTCTATTTATCAGAAAATAAATCTTTTCAACAAAACAATTTTACTTTATCTCGGAATTCTTACGAGTATAATTGCTGGTATTATTTACTATTTTTCAAATTTACCTAAGGAAAAAATTACTGAAATTTCATCGGTCGTCAGTAATGTTTTTTTATTCTCAATAATTATGATTTTCATATTTCTGGCATTCCGGAAAAGAGTGAATGTTTACGAAACATTTATTGAGGGAGCGAAAGACGGATTCAAAATTGCTGTAACAATTATTCCATATTTAATAGCAATTTTAGTGGCAATAGGAGTTTTTAGAGCTTCGGGAGCAATGAATATTTTTATTGATGGAGTTTCCGCAGTTTTTAGTTTTTTTGGAATTAATACCGATTTTATTGCTGCTCTGCCAACCGCTCTTATGAAACCTCTTAGCGGCAGCGGAGCACGTGGAATGATGGTTGATGCAATGAACACATACGGAGCAGATTCATTCGTTGGTAGAGTAGCATCAACAGTTCAAGGAGCAACCGACACAACATTTTATATTATTGCAGTTTATTTCGGTTCTGTCGGGATAAAAAAAACCAGATATGCAATTACTTGTGGTTTGATTGCAGATTTTACAGGAATAATTGCAGCAATTATTATCGCATATTTATTTTTCCATTAAAATCAAATTTTGAAATTAAAATCAAATATTCTCAAATTTTCTCTTTTTGCAACCGGTTTGTCTGGAATTGTTGCAGAGTATATTTTGTCAACCTTGGCAACTTATTTTCTTGGAGATTCTGTTTTTCAATGGACAATGATAGTTTCTATAATGCTATTTTCTATGGGATTAGGAAGTCGTATTTCTAAGTACTTTAAAACTAATTTGTTAAGAAGTTTTTTATATATCGAATTTCTATTATCAGTTTTAGTATCATTTTCATCACTTTTTGTCTATTCTGCCTCAGCATTTTCTATTTATACAGGACTTATAATTTATACTTTAAGTATAAGTATAGGTATTTTGATAGGTATGGAAATCCCAATCGTAGTTAGATTAAACGATGAATTTGAAACCCTACGCATCAATGTTTCTTCAGTAATGGAAAAAGACTATTATGGTGCATTAGTAGGAGGATTGTTTTTTGCATTTTTTGGCTTACCATATCTTGGGCTAACTTATACTCCTTTTGTTCTTGGAATTGTAAATTTCACAGTTGCCCTCTTACTTTATTTTTTGCTTTGGAAGCAAATTCAGAAAAAAATACTAATAAATTTTCTTGCAATTTCTATTGGTTTATTGATAGTTATTGGAATATATTTCTCGCAACCTGTAATTTTATGGGGAGAACAGGTAAAATATAAAGACAAAGTAGTTTATTCCGAACAATCGAAATATCAAAAAATTGTAATTACACAATGGCAAGATAATTATTGGTTATTTCTAAATGGAAATCAACAATTTTGCACTCTTGATGAAGTAATGTATCACGAACCATTGGTTCATCCTGCTATGAAACTTTTAGTTGAGCCAAGCCATGTTTTAATTCTTGGAGGTGGCGATGGTTGTGCTGTAAGAGAAGTCCTAAAATATAATTCTGTAAAAAACATAAAATTGGTAGATTTAGATCCATCTATGACGGAACTTTCATTAAATCATCATGTTTTACTTAAGGCAAACGATTCTTCTTTACACAGCCCAAAAGTTCAGGTTTTGAACAATGATGCTTACAATTTTTTAGAAAATAATACCGAATTTTTCGACATAATAATTATTGACCTACCAGACCCAAGAACTGTTGAACTAAACAGACTTTATACATTTGAATTTTATAAAAAATGCTATAAATATCTTCGTCCTAATGGTGTTATTGTAACACAAGCCGGAAGCCCATATTATGCAACTAAAGCTTATAAATGCATTGAAAAAACTCTTCAATATTCTGGATTTTCTACTGTTCCTATTCACAATCAAATATTAACTCTCGGAGAATGGGGCTGGATAATTGGACAAAAAATAGAATCAGATAATAATATAAAAAATCATTTGCAAAATATTAGTTTTGAAGATGTTGAAACAAAATGGCTAAACAAAGAAGCAATGAAACTAATGACATCGTTTGGAAAAGATATTTTCTCAAATTCTATTGATTCTATAGAAATAAACAAAATACATAATCCTGTTCTATATAAATATTATTTGAAAGGAAATTGGAGTATTTATTAATTTTGCAAAAATAAAATATTAACATATAATTCTATAAATAAATGAATTATAAGAATAAACTATTTATTAACAATTTGTTTCAAATCTTGTTAATTACTTTTATAAATAAAATGAAAAATAAATTTTGATATTAATATTTCAATTTTGTTTATTAATTAAATATTTTGAACCAAATTTATTTATTAAAACTTAAAATAATTTTCACACATCATTTACACATTTAATGCAACAAAAATTTCAAAAAAGATATTACAAGTTTTATACTAACAAGGTGTTAAAAACTACGATATATAATTCTAATTCAAATATATACAAAATGACAATTTGTTAACATCATGTTTCAAATTCTTAATAAAATAAAAAACAATATTTTTGCAACAAAAATATTAACAGTACTAACAGTATAATAGTATTAGTAGTTTTATATATTTTTAAAATTTTAAATTAATTAAATATTATGAATGTTAATAAAGTCGAAATTCAAAAAAAAGGGTTTTTGGAAATTGATATAGATAAAAGTCTGAATTTAGTCTCCGAGATAAAAAAAATGAAAGAGGAGAAAAATGCTGTAATTTTGGCTCATTATTATCAAATCCCTGAAATTCAAGACATTGCAGACTTTGTTGGAGATAGTCTTGCACTTTCACAAAAAGCTGCAGAAACCTATGCAGATATAATTGTTTTCGCCGGCGTTCATTTCATGGCTGAAACTGCAAAAAGTCTTTCACCTGAAAAAATGGTTTTAATCCCGGATTCTAAAGCGGGTTGTTCATTAGCCGATTCTTGTCCACCAAAAGAATTTAAGGAATTTAAAGAAAAATTTCCTGAGTATAAAGTAGTTTCATATGTAAATACAACATCTGAAATAAAAGCATTGACAGATGTTGTTTGCACTTCTACAAATGCAAAACTCATAATTGATAGTTTTCCTTTGGATGAAAAAATAATTTTTGCACCAGATAGAAATCTTGGTAATTATTTGAATAGTATTACAGGACGAAATATGAAACTTTGGGATGGAGCATGCCACGTACATGAAGAATTCTCGCTTGAGAAAATTTTGGATATTAAACAAGAATATCCAAATGCTAAAATAATTGCTCATCCTGAATGTCAAAAGCAAATATTGATTGTTGCCGATTATATAGGTTCAACTTCAGGATTATTAAAATTTATTGAAAATGATGATTGCGATACATTTATAGTGGTTACAGAATCTGGTATTCTTCATCAAATGCAGAAAAGCAGACCAAACAAAAATTTTATTCCGGCTCCTCCAAACGATTCTACTTGTGCTTGCAACGATTGTAAATATATGAGATTACATACAATAGAAAAATTATATACATGCTTGAAATACGAAATTCCGGAAGTTACACTTGACGAAGAGCTTAGAAAAAAAGCTGTTAGACCAATTATTAAAATGCTTGAAATTTCAAAAAAGCAGAACAAAATATAATTTTAAAAAAACTGAAAAAAGTGTATTTAAGCAATATTTCAAATAGCGAAATAGATAAATTGGAAATATTAAAATTTGAGGGACAAATAGATGTAATTGATAATAATGAAAAATTATCAAAATCTCTGCAAGAATTAAAAAAATGCAAAATTCTTGGTTTTGATACCGAAACTAAACCAAATTTCAAAAAGGGGATAAAAAACAGAAATCATATTTCTTTAATTCAGTTGGCAAATGATAAAAAGGCATATTTGATTAGAATTAACAAAATTGGTTTTCCAAATTCGCTTTTACAAATATTGGCAGATCCAAAAATACTGAAAGTAGGGATCGGATTAAAAGATGATTTGAAAGGATTATTAGAAGTCTGTAAATTGAACAATGGTTCATCAAAAAATTGTTATATAAATTCTGATTCTTTTTTAGATATACAAAATATTGCTTGCAATTTTGGAATAGAAGCTTTAAGCCTTAAAAAGTTGAGTGCTATAGTTTTAGATTATAAAATTTCTAAATCTGCACAATTGTCTAATTGGGAAAACACTATTCTGACCAAAAAGCAACAACAATATGCAGCAATTGACGCTTTTGTTTGTTTGAAAATATATTATAAATTGTTTGATAATTAAGTTGTTACGAGTAAAATTATTTTATGCAAGAATTAAATATTTAGATGTTGTTAAAGTATGATATTATAGTTGTAGGAGCTGGACATGCTGGTTGTGAAGCAGCTGCAGCAAGTGCAAATTTAGGTTCCAAAGTATTGTTGATAACCATGGATTTAAGCAAAATTGCTCAAATGTCTTGTAATCCTGCTATTGGTGGAATAGCTAAAGGACAGATAGTTAGAGAGATAGATGCCCTTGGTGGATATACAGGAATTGTAACTGACGATACTATGATACAATTCCGTATGCTAAATAAATCGAAAGGTCCTGCAATGTGGAGTCCAAGAGCTCAAAGTGATAGGCACGAATTTTCTAAAAAATGGAGAATTGAATTAGAAGGGATTCGGAATATCGATTTTTGGCAAGATATGGTTGATAGTTTGATTTTTGATAACAATACAATTTCTGGAGTTAAAACTCGACAAGGTGTAAAGTTTTATTCAAAAGCTGTAATACTTACTAACGGAACATTTTTGAATGGATTGATGCATATTGGGAAAAATAGAGTTATTGGTGGAAGAGATTCAGAAAATTCATCTATCGGAATTAGTGAACAATTGGCGGAATATGGGATTGAATCAGGTAAAATGAAAACCGGAACTCCAGCGAGAATTGATGGTAGAACAATAGATTTTTCAAAAATGCTTGAACAAAAAGGTGATGAAGAACCATCAAAATTTTCTTTTTTGAATGACACTAAAAATATTGCTAAGCAAGAGAGCTGTTACATTACTTATACCAATGAAAATGTTCATGATATTTTAAGAGAAGGGTTTGAAGATTCTCCGCTATATAATGGAACTATACAAGGGATAGGACCACGTTATTGCCCTAGCATAGAAGACAAAATTGTTACTTTTGCTGATAGAAATAAACATCAGTTGTTTTTAGAACCGGAAGGACGAAAAACGATTGAATACTATATAAATGGATTTTCATCTTCATTGGCCTGGGATATTCAAATAAAAGCAATTAATAAAATTTATGGATTAGAGAATGCTAAAATATTTCGTCCTGGTTATGCAATTGAATACGATTATTTTTCACCAACTCAACTAAAAAGTACATTAGAAAGTAAATTCATTTCTAATTTGTTTTTTGCAGGTCAAATTAATGGTACTACTGGATATGAAGAAGCGGGAGCTCAGGGATTGATGGCCGGCATAAATGCTCATTTGTTGATAAATGAAAAAAAGGAATTTGTTTTGAAAAGAGACGAAGCCTACATAGGTGTCCTTATAGACGATTTAGTTACGAAAGGAGTTGATGAACCATACAGAATGTTCACTTCAAGAGCAGAGTATAGAATTCTTTTGAGGCAAGACAACGCTGATATTAGGCTTACCGAAAAATCTTATAAATTAGGCTTAGCAACTGAAAAGAGGTATGATATTTTAGAAAAGAAAACTAAATCAATAAATGAAATAATTGCGATTTTTAATTCATTCAGTGTAAAACCTGAAGAAATAAATAAAAAATTGAAGGAATTAAAAACTTCTGAAATTAAACAAAAAGTAAAATTAAGTAATATTATTTTGCGGCCTCAGGTTTCAATTTTAGATATTGCAAGTGTTATTTCTCCTATTCAAGAAATGATAACAAAATTGAAATCCAACTCTAATGAATATATTGAAGCTGCGGAAATATTAATGAAGTATTCAGGATATATTGATAGAGAAAGAAAAATTGCCGATAAACTAAAAAGACTTGAACATATTGAAATATCAGAGAATTTTGATTACAATAGAATATATTCTTTATCAACCGAGGCAAGGCAAAAATTAACAAAAATATTGCCAAGAACAATTGGGCAGGCAAGTAGAATTTCTGGAGTATCACCATCTGACATAAATGTGCTTTTAGTCTTTCTTGGAAGATAAACAAAATGTTCCACGTGGAACATAGGTTCAAATAATTATATATGTAATAGTTAACAAAAAAACATACTGAAATTATGAAAAATATTGAAACAATTATTTCAGGAAATATAGTTGATATTGTAAAACGAGAAATTTATAAAGGCAAAGTTTTTATTAAAAATGATAAAATAGAAAAGATAATAAAATGCGAAGTAGTTGAGAATGTCTATTTGCTACCTGGCTTAGTAGATTCTCATGTTCACATCGAAAGTTCAATGCTTACGCCGACAGAATTTGCTAAAATTGCTGTAAAACACGGAACAGTTGCAACAATTTCTGATCCTCACGAAATTGCAAATGTATTGGGAATTCAAGGTATAAATTTCATGATAGATGACATTAAGGATGTTCCATTCAAAATGTTTTTTGGAGCTCCATCGTGTGTTCCAGCAACTGATTTTGAAACTTCTGGATATAAATTGAATGATACTGATATAGACAAATTATTGTCAAGAAATGACATTTATTATTTATCTGAAATGATGAATTTTCCGGGTGTTATTTATAATGACAAAAGCGTGATTAGTAAAATTGAAAGTGCAAAAAAATATAATAAAAAAATTGATGGACATGCTCCAATGCTTTCAGGCAAAGATTTGGAAAAATATATTTATGCAGGAATAAGTACAGATCACGAATGTTCAACAATTATTGAAGCCGAAGAAAAATTGAAACTTGGAATGAAAATCCAAATTCGGGAGGGTAGTGCTGCCAAAAATTTTGAGAATCTTCATAAACTAATTGATAAGTTTCCTAATGAAATTATGCTTTGCAGTGATGATATTCATCCTGACAATTTGGTAGAGGGTCACATAAATAAATTAATAAAAAAGGGAATTGATAAGAAAATCGACATTTTTAATTTACTTCAATCGGCTACATTAAATCCAATAAAACATTACAATTTAAATATAGGATTGCTTCAGGAAGGAAATTCTGCCGATTTAATAATGATTGATAATTTGGATTCATTCTATGTTTTGAAAACTATCATTAATGGCAATATAGTTTACGAAAACGGACATTCTAAGATTGAATCGAAAAATAAAATTTCTATCAATAATTTTAATTCAAAAACTATATCGGAAGAAGATATTATCGTAGCTGCAAAATCAAAAAAAATTAGAGTAATTGAAGCAATTGACGGAGACTTATTTTCAAACGAAAAAATTTGTGAGGCAAAAATTGAAAATGAATGTGTAGTTCCAGACATAAATAATGATATACTTAAAGTTGTAGTACTTAACAGATACAAAATAGAAAAACCTATTGTAGGATTTATTTATGGATTCGGATTAAATCATGGAGCTATTGCAAGCAGTATTGCACACGATAGCCATAATATTATCGCTGTTGGAGCAGATGATACTAGTATTGTAAGAGCAATAAATACAATTGTCAATTCCAAAGGCGGAATTGTTGTTATAGATAAGAATGAAGAATTTGTGCTTCAATTGGAAATTGCCGGATTAATGTCTGCAAAAAATGGAAATGAAGTGGCTGAGAAGTATAAAAACATTGACAAAAAAGCCAAGAATTTAGGAAGCAAATTGTCCGCACCATTTATGACTTTATCGTTCATGTCATTATTGGTTATACCTAAACTAAAAATTGGAGACAAAGGATTGTTCGATGGAACTAAGTTTCAATTCACCAATATTTTTGTTGATGATGACTAACCGAAAAGCTCTTCATAAATTTAAAAATACAATACAATTCTTACCAGAAAAGCCTGGCGTTTATCAATATCTAAATAACAAATCGGAAATTATTTATATTGGGAAAGCTAAGAATTTAAAAAAGCGAGTATCCTCATATTTCAATAGAAATTCAGAAAATACTAAAACAGAAATTCTTGTTTCAAAGATATTTGAAATTAAGCATATTGTTGTAGAAACTGAGCAAGATGCCTTGTTATTAGAAAATAGTTTAATCAAAAAGTATCAGCCAAGATACAATGTTTTGCTAAAAGATGGTAAAACATTCCCATGGATTTGTATTAAAAATGAAAGATTTCCACGAGTTTTTAGTACTAGAAATTACACTAAGGATGGCTCTATTTATTTTGGTCCATACACTTCAGGAAGGTTAGTAAAAATCATTCTTGAATTATTCAAACAAATGTACAAATTGCGAAATTGTAGGTTCGATTTGTCGAAAAAAAATATTGAAGAAAAGAAGATAAAAGTTTGTTTAGAGTTTCATATAGGAAATTGTTATGCTCCTTGCATAGCAAAACAAAGCGAAGAAACTTATCTTTCTAATATTGATGAAATTAAAAACATTCTTAAGGGAAATATTTCGTCTGTAATAAAAGATTTGAAGAAAAAAATGATAATTCTTGCAGGTGAATTTGAGTTTGAATTAGCACAGGATATTAAGGAAAAAGTTAAACTCTTAGAAAATTATCAGAGCAAATCTACAGTAGTAAATCCAAATATTGATAATGTCGATGTTTTTTCAATAGTAGAAAAAGAAAATTATGCATATGTAAATTTTCTAAAAGTATTGAATGGTTCAATCATTCAGGCACATACAATTGAGTTGAAAAAAAAGCTTGATGAAACGGAAAAAGAGTTGCTATTGCTGGCCATTACTGATATAAGAAATAGGCTTTTTAGTAATTCAAAAGAAATAATCGCTCCTTTCAATTTAGATTTTTCTATTGAGAATGTGAATGTTGTAGTTCCAAAAATTGGTGATAAAAAAAAACTTTTAGATCTTTCAACTAGAAATGCTAAATATTTTTTGCATGAGAAGCAACAACAGCTTCTGGTATCAAAGCATAAATCAAGCAAGAATAGAATTCTTGAAACAATAAAAAAGGATCTTCATTTATCAGAAATTCCTGAGCAGATTGAGTGTTTTGATAATTCAAATATATCTGGCGAAAATCCTGTTGCAGCTTGCGTTGTGTTTAAAGATGCCAAACCTGCAAAAAGCGAATACCGACACTTCAATATTAAAACTGTAGAAGGAATAAATGATTTTGCCTCTATGCAAGAAATTGTTTATCGGCGCTATAAAAGATTATTGGACGAAAAGAAAAAATTACCGCAGCTCATTGTAATTGATGGCGGAAAAGGGCAGTTAAATGCTGCTTTAAACAGTCTTAGAAAATTGAACCTGCAAAATATAATTCCGGTTATTGGAATTGCGAAAAGACTTGAAGAAATATTTTTTCCAGACGATCCTATTCCATTATACTTGGATAAAACTTCTGAAACATTAAAAATTATTCAACAATTAAGAAATGAGGCTCATAGATTTGGCATTGAATTTCATAGGCAAAAACGCTCCAATAATTTCATACAGTCAGAATTATCTAATATTCAAGGAATTGGACCAAAAACTATACAAAAACTTTTGTCTAAATTTGGTTCAGTTGAAAGAATTATTAATGCAGAACCTGCTGATATTAAAGAGATTATAGGAAAGGATAAATTTGATAAGCTGGAGTTTTATTTTAAAAATAAGAAAATAGAATAAAAACAATTGTAATATATTGACAATTAATATATTACAATTTTGTTTTAAAAAAGATTTCATCATTATGATGGAATCTTTTGTTTATAACATAGTTATTAAAGTGAAACAAAATTAGCTATATTAACAACTTATGAACAATTATTGAAATGTATTTATCAGGAAACTAATTAGTTAAAAAATATTCTAAATAAATGAAAAGATATATTTTGTAAGTTTGTTTTTTCTTACATATATTTACTCGCTAATTAAAATTGTAGATTTAAGTTAAATGTTTTCGGATGTTTAATGATAGTAAAGTACTGGTAAATAATATATATGGTGAAATTTTTACTTAAAATTTTATTGATTATTTCTTTAGTTCTATATGCTAATTTTATGTGTATTGGTCAAATTCCTGTACATGTTTCAGTTTATTATGGAATTGATGCTAGTGAATGTTCATGGAACATTTGGAACAATTCTGATAGCACTATCGTTTTAAGCGACAATGGTTCAGCAATCAACAATTCATTTTCTTTCAATGACACAATAAATTTAGCACCTGGCGAATACACTTTCAATGCCTACGATTCGTATGGAGATGGCTGGAATGGAGGAGGTTGGTATCAAATTTCACCACTTTTTGGAACTTCCACAAACCAAGTGTATTTTTCAAATGGAAATATTCAGAATACCGTATTTTCAGTTTTTCCTATGACTGTGATTGACATGGGAATAGTTGCGTGGAATTCCCCTATATCGGGAATTTCTTTAGATTCAAATGAAACAGTTACAGTTCAGATACAAAATTTTGGACTTGCTACCCAATCGAATTTTACTCTATCTTATTCCATCGACAATGGCAATTCTTTTCAAATCGAGAATGTAAATCAAAACATAGAATTTGGAGAATCATATATTTTTTCGTTTCAACAAACCGCCCATTTTTCAACATATGGATCATATAATTGCATAGTAGCAATAAGTGCAAGTGGAGATTCTAATAGTTCAAATGATACTTTAAATATTGAAATATCGAATTTCGAAATAATATCAAATTTTCCATGGGCAGAGAATTTTAGTAATGGAATTAGTTTTGGTTGGAGAAATGAAGGAATAGAAAATTGGATTATTGAGAATGATTACTTGTATTGTGATTTTTGGAATTGGGCAAATTCTGAAAATGCTACACTTATTTCTCCTCCGCTACAAATTGGTAATTCTAGTGTCTTAAGTTTCGATTGGTCGAGTTCCAGTTTTTCGATATACGATTTAAGCGAATTTAATATTTATATTTCGACAGACACTTGTAGTTCGTGGCAAATGGTTTGGGAGAAATCCGGAACAGATTTGAACTCCAATGATGGAGCAACAAATACTACACCTGGAAGTTTCATTTCAGAAGTTATTGATTTAACAAACTATATAAATAATCTCATTTTTATTAAATTTGAGGGAGTCTCTGGCTGGGGTCCAAATTTGTATCTCGACAATATTTCAATAGAAGAATACGATCAAGTAGATTTATCAATTGAAGAAATAATTTCTCCACAATCCGGATGCGGATTAAGCGATCAAGAGGAAATTTCTATTTTGATAAAAAATAGCGGTTTATTTGAAATATCAGATTTTGAAGTTTCATTTAGCATTAATAATGGAAATAGTTTTATTACAGAAATAGTAACAGATACAATTTTTGCTGGAGATAGTCTCCAATATTCATTTAATCAAACTATTGATATTTCTTTATCTGGAGAATATCAAGCAATATCGGGTGTTTCGTTTATCTATGATTTTAATTCTCAAAATAATTTAATTCACGATACAATTGTGTCTGTAGAAAGCTTAAGTTTTTCGGGCTTAGAAATTGGATTGGGCTTAGTTCCGGTTTATGTTCAGGTATTTTATGATGCGAATTGGTCATTCGAAAATTCTTGGGAAATATTAAACGAAAATGGTGACACAATTTTATTTTCCACAACCGGAACAAATTTATCAAACGATTTTTCATATAATGATACAATAAACTTACCAATTGGGAATTACACTTTTGTAGCTCACGATTTGTATGGAGACGGTTGGGGAGGTGCAAATAGTCAGAGTTGGTACGAAATTTCATCTTCCTATGGAAATTCAACAGGTTATCAAACATTTAATCAAGGAAACATACAAACATCAACATTTTCAGTTGGAGGAGTAATTCCATTTTGCGATAATGCTGAACCTGTTGTTTTAATCGGAAATCTGCAATCTGCAATTTTCTCCGGTAGCGGAATATCCGATAATACATTTTATCCTTCAAATGCTGGATTTGGCTATCATACAATTTTGTATTCTTTCGTTAACAACGAAGTTAGTTGTATCGATTCTCAATCAGTAATTATTGCCGAAGCTCCAACTTTAGAATTGGGTTTAAATCAAAATTTATGTGAAGATGAAAGCTTAACTATTGATGCCGGAATAAGTGATTATTATTTGTGGAGCGATGGTTCAACCAACCAATTAATAAATATTGGCACGAGCGGAACCTATTCAGTTACTATCTCATTAGAAAACGATTGTGAAGCAAGCGATCAAATTGAAGTTGAATTTTCTCCACTACCTTCTATAAATTTAGGAAACAACCAGGAGATTTGTGATGGAGATACTTTAATTCTAAACGCCGGGAATGATTTGTCTTATTTTTGGAATACAGGATCAATCAATCAGTATATTAACATCAATCAACAAGGGACATTTGCAGTTACTGTTACCGATTCAGCAGGCTGCGAAAACTTTGATACTATTATTGTTTCAGTAAATCCAATACCAAATGTATTTTTAGGATATGATATAAGCATATGTGGAAACGAAATTGTAACAATTGTAGCTGATTCGGGATATTCATATTTATGGAACACAGGATCAAACAATCAATCAATTTCTGTTGTTGAGAGCAACACATATTCAGTTACTGTTTCTGATTCTAATTTGTGCCAGAACCACGATGAAATAAATGTTTCATTCAATCCAATACCAACCATAAATTTGGGAAATGATACCTCAGTTTGTGATAATGACTCTTTACAAATATCTATTAGTGGATTTAGCAGTTATTTGTGGAACACTGGGACATCAAATCAAACTATCGATATAAACCAAACTGGCAACTATTCTTTGACAATAACCGATATTTATAATTGTGTAGCTACTGATAGTATTTATGTTACATTTCTAAATACTCCAATAGTCGATTTGGGCGAAAATCTCACTTTTTGTGAAAATGAAATTTGTATTCTGACTGCTGACAGCGGAGACACATATATTTGGAATACGAATTCTATAAATCAAAATATAATAGTTTTTGAATCTGGAAATTATTCAGTTACAGTTTCGAATAACAATGGATGCTCTGATTTCGATGAAATAAATGTTGTATTCAATCCTTTACCAATAATAGATTTAGGAGAAAATCAAACGATTTGTGATGGTGATAGCATTATTTTAGATGTTGGTTTTTTTAGTGAATATCTTTGGACGAATAATGTTTGGACCGACACAAATCAAACTATTTCAATATCAGAAAATGATTTTATATATGTTACTGTTATTGATAATAATAATTGTCAGGCAAATGATGAAATTGAAATAAATGTCCAAATTTTACCTTCAGTTGAATTAGGTTCAGATACATTTTTGTGTGCGGGAAATACAGTATCGCTAAATGCGGAAGGTTCACACAATTATTTTTGGAATACAGGTGAAACAACTCAAGTCATTCATGCACTAAATTCAGGTGTTTATAGTGTGATTATTTCAGATTCAGTTGGTTGCGAATCAATTGATAGTATAAATGTTTTGTTTTATACCTTGCCTAATTTAGAACTTGGAGACAATCAATTAATCTGTAATAATTCTTCATATGAAATTGAAGCGGGAGATTTTTCTTCATATTTATGGAATAATGGAACCATCGGTCAAAGTCTTATAGTAGCACAAAATGGAATTTATTCTGTTTTAGTTACAGACTCTAACAATTGCCAAATGACTGATACCATAAGCATTTTATTTGGCCAAAATCCAATTATATATTTAGGAGCAGACCAAACAGTTTGCGAGGAAGACAGTTTTGTTATTGATGCAGGTACAGGTTTCACTTATTTATGGAACAATACTTACACATCTCAAATTATAGATATTTCTCAAACAGGAATTTATTCCGTTACTATTACTGATTCTATTGGATGTGAAGCCTCAGATACAATTTCAATTATTGTAAATCTTTCACCAATACTTGATTTAGGTGCCGATCAAGGAGCTTGCCAAGGCACTGCAATTGGTTTAAATGCTGGATTCCATGATGCTTATTTTTGGAACACCGGGCAAACTACACAAACAATATCAGTTTTTGCAACAGGATTGTATGAAGTTACTGTATCAAACTCTTTTGGCTGTCAGGCATCTGATGAAATTAATATTACAATAAATCCTTATCCTGTAATTGATCTTGGACCAAATCTTGTTGGATGCGAAGGTTCGTATATAACTCTTGATCCTGGTGGGTCCGGATATTTGTTTTATTGGAGTAATGGAATTATTGCACCAACACTTAACGTAACTGAGCCAGGATTATATTCAGTGATTGCAACAGATATGTATGGATGTATGGCAACAGACTACATCTATGTTTCATTTGTTACTTCTCCAACTGTCGATTTGGGAACAAGTCAAATAATTTGTGAGGGTATCTCTACGATTATAAGTCCGGGAAATTTTGTTTCTTACTTATGGAATAACGGAGAAACAAGTGATTCATTGGAGATATTTATAGCTGGAGAATATTCTGTTTCTGTAACCGACATTAATGGATGTTTAGGAGCCGACACCTTAACACTTACAGTAAATCCATCACCAAATGTTGATTTAGGGATCGATTTATCTATTGACACAACACAAAGTATTGTTATAGATGCTGGCTCAGGATTTAATTCATATTTGTGGAGTAATTTTTCAAGCAATCAAACAATTTCTATTCAAGGCAATTTGCTTTCTATAGGAAACTATACATATTCAGTTGTGGTAGCAAACAATTTTGGATGTTTTGGATACGATACTATTAATATTTCTGTATTGCCTCCTGTTTCATCTCAAATAATCGTATTACCACAGGGCTGGAGCATGTTTTCTACATACATTGATCCAAATTTGCCTGATATTGCTGATGTTTTGAGTACTATAAGTTCTGAAATCGTTTTAGTGAAAAGCGACATGGGCTTACTATTTTGGCCAAGCTTTGGAATAAACCAAATTGGCAATTTAACTATTGGTAATGCATATTTAATCAAAGTCAATATTAGTCAGGCCTTTAGCGTAGATGGAATAGCCCTAATTCCTGAAAGCACACCTGTTAACATTCCTCAAGGATGGAGCATGCTGGGATATCTTAGACAGAGTGTAGCTCCAATAAGCACTATGTTAAATTCAATAGAACCCAGTATTTATTTAGTAAAAAATTCTATGGGATTGCTCTATTGGCCTCAATATGGAATTAATACTATTGGTACAATGGTTCCGGGAGAAGGTTACCAAATTAATCTTTATAATAGTGAAATATTTTCATACCCTGCAAATAATCAAAATAATTACAAAACTGGAAGTTTAAATCAAAATAATATAATAAAATTTAGAAATATAACAAATACAAACAAAAAAATCTAAAATGAAAAAAGACATAAAAATAGTGTTTTACAAGCTTCGATATTCACCATAATCTTGGTGTGATTGGAATTCAAAAATTTAAACAAAAAAATTAAATATTAATTAATAAACTAAAAATTATTCTTATGAAGAAAAATTTATTACTTAAAAGCGTATTTATGTTTATCATTATGGTGGTCATAAATGCAGACTTGTATGCTCAACCCGGATGGACATATAATATTACTTCCGGTAATCATACCATTTTATTACAGCCAGGCACTATCACAATTAATGGCCAGGCTATTGCATCAGGCGATTATATTGGTGTTTTCTATGATCAATCAGGCGTATTAGCTTGTGGTGGATATATTGAATGGGCAGGCACTAATACAGCAGTAACCGCTTGGGGCGCTGAAGCAGGATATGATGATGGTTTCCAGGCTAATGAAGCATTTTCGTGGAAAATATGGCGAGCTTCAGACCAACAAGTATTTGATGCTACTGCAACTTATATGGCTATGCCTAATCAAGGTACATTTGCGGTAAACGGTATAAGTGGACTTGCTTCTCTTGCTGCAACTGGTTCTGGACCTGACCCGGTTGTTTTAAGCTACACTTCCGTAAATGTTTTATGTAATGGTGGAGCCACTGGTTCAATTGACCTTACAGCGTCTGGAGGAGTTGCTCCATATACATTTATTTGGTCAAATAGTGCTATTTCTGAAGATTTAAATGGATTAATCGCAGATACATATTTAGTTACTGTTACTGATGATGTTGGTACAACAGCTAATGAAAGCATTACTATTTCTCAGACAGCTAATGCTCTTGGTGTTACTGGCGTAGTAAGTGATGCAACAACTACAGGCGGCAGCGATGGTTCCATAGACCTATCCGTAACCGGCGGCACTGCCCCTTACACATATTTATGGTCTAATTCTTCGGTAAGTGAAGATATAAATGGTTTAATCGCCGGCACTTATTCAGTCATTGTCAGTGATAATA
>JABHKC010000058.1 GCA_018692315.1 Bacteroidota bacterium
GATAGTAACTTATTGGAAAAAAATATACATGAACTCCATTTTTATTTAAAAAATTAATGTTTTTTATCAAAGCTTGCATTTGTCTGTATTACAGAATATTAACATCATTTTGCTTGTTTTTGTGAATTATGCAGGCTAAAGAATCTTTTTGATTTGTTTCAAATTCATTATCTAATTTAATTGAATCAATCAAATTAGATTTTTTATTTTTATTCGATTCATTTCTATTTAATTGATTACATGAACTAATCAATATTAGGAGTATTAATGAAATTGTAATTGTTTTCATATTTCTAAAAATAACTGCCATCACAACTATTAAATATACGAAATGTCGTATATGTCGCCAAATAATTCTAATTTTAACTTAATTTACTGATTATCATATAAAATATTTTATTCGTTCTGTGTAAGCAAACTTATTAAATATTTAAATTATCAATTGGACTAGGTAAATTCTGAACCCCCATTTTTATTATCCATGAATTTTCGCTCGCTTAAATCAAACCAGTTAATTCAGTAATTATTTCATAAATTCATCTTTATTAATTTATTAAAATATGTAAAGATAGAAAAAAAATGAATTTTCTGTGAAAGAATTGTCTGAAATATTTGGTAAAATTTAGAAAATGCTTTGGGTGAGCAATCATTATTGATAAACAGTCAATTGGAAATAATCATTATCAAATATTACTTAATCATCGGAAAACAAACCGGAAATTCCGCCTTTCTACAAAATATCCACATTGTTATAATTTCATATAGAGAAAGACCTACTCAATAAACCGAAGGCTTAGGTTCAGTTCAACGTCCCGATAACTCATCGGGACTAAGCTCAGCTCATAAGTTTCTCACTGTTTTTATATTCTTAGGTGTTGGCAAACGTTTTTGTTCTTTCTTTTTATAAATTTGAAAGTAGTCTGTTTCATATTTAATTGTCAACTAGTCTTTTTTTAATTTAGCTATTATTTTCGAAATGTTTTATACAATGTTTCCATCATCATCATAATTGAAAGTTTTCTTGAACATTTCAGCAACAGTCTTTGTTACATTACAGCTACTTGTCACTTTTTTAGGGATTAGTTGAAATATTACTGTGTCGGGATTATGTAAAACCCAGTTTCCTTTGTCCGTATTTTTAGGATTAAATTCTAATTCGTAAGACTTGTCTTAATTTAACGTCATTTTGGTCAAGTCGCTTTGATTTGAATCTCCTTACTTAATGGAGAGCCTTTCATTTTTCTAGTGATTGTCTCAACTCTTTTTCCTTCATTGTCTATGATTTTATCAATTTCCCAAACTGACTCGTCCTAAAATAGTTTTATGCCAAAAAGTGTAAAAATGAATAAAAAAAGTAAAGTCATTCTATGATTATCATAGTAATTATTATAGGTTACCTAAATTACTAAGATCTGTTCAAATTTGAATCATGTGCCTATGCTGGAGCATACAAATTTTCGCTTGACGGTTTTAATAGTCAATAATAAACATATTAAGGTCTCACTTGGTATCTACACCAAACAAAACTTCGTTAGTTTGCATGAATAGTGCTATTATTCAAGTCATTTTGAACCTTAGTTATTAAATGTTTTATTTGCCTGGGTAATAAGGTGCCTAGATTTCTGAAAAATGAGGTTTGTGCGTTTGAATATAGCTTAGCTGAGAATTTATCAACCCATAAGCAAATATGATTTTGCATGAAATTTTTCTGTTTTTTGGCATATTCTAAAGATTTATCAACTAAACCGTCATGTAAGAGTTCAATCTTACGCCCTTGCAAATAATAAATAAATTCAAGCTCAAGACCAATGTAGTCCGGCACATTATTTGACTTGATATCAAGATTCTCTTCTTGATAAAATCTGACTACATCCTCTGTACTCTCTCCAAAAAGACTTTTTTCTTGTTCCAAATATACTGATCCATAAGGAGAAGCCTGTAAGTCAAAAGGCCCAACAAAAAGTTTTGAAAAATCTCGTTGTAATTCAAGAGCATCCTCATTTTTCAAAGCTTCTTTTAAAGCAAGTACATCTTCGTACACCTGATGTTCAAAATTACTTAAAAAATCAATTTGTTCTTGACTGGGAAAGCAAAAGCATTCCGCAAGAAATGCAAAAGAATTTGATAATAATATGTGATCTTTCATTTTAAGCTATAACTACTTTAACTACTTTAACTCTGGTTGTTCCATAAAATGCTGTTGCACCACTTAGTCTATCATATTCTGCAGGAATAATGGCATTATTATTGCCGCCTCTTGGCTTTTTGCCATATTCCTCAGAAGCAACCTTACCATAGGCCCAGTGACCTTGACCATAACATTTTGAAACGGTACCGGGTCTGGTTCCTTCCCAAACTTTAGCTGTACATTCTAATTCTCCAACCTTCGATATTAATTTAATTTTATCACCATTACTAAGGCCATATTTTTTAGCATCAACCGGATTAAATCTAGCCACATCTTCATTCATTTCATCGCCTGGATCGAGATCTTTTAATTCATGATACCAAGTGCAATTAGCAGAACGCCCTTCTCTGTTAAATCTTGATTTAAAATCTACATGAACTAATGGGAATTCATCTGCATCCCCGTGTAAGAATGGTGCTTCATAATGTGGAACATAAGCTAGTTCTCCTCTGGCTTGATAGTTACATGTGTTTAAGATATCATCAACATTTGTTTCATGTTTTGATGCATGTGCTTCAAGTGCGGCTTTCAAAGTCTCGCTATAGAACTCAAACTTTTTGGTTTTAGTCTTCATATGGCTCCAACGTTTTTTAAACTTATATGGATCTGAATTCCAAACACCTACTTCGCTAAATTCCTTCCAGCCACTAAATTTATCTCCACCATGATATTTCTCAGGATTCCATAAATTTTCAGTGGCATATTTTAAAGCGAATAAAGCAAATTCTTTTTCATTGCTTGCTTGTTTCCCGGTTTCAGGGTCTTTAATTGACTTGTAATAATTCATCAAATTACTAAAGCCCTTTTCTGCCAATTTTTCAGCTATTAACCAAGGGATTTCAGATTCTTCAATTTTTACATCCCAAATCGGTTCAATTACGGGTTGTAATAATGTAACATGACGATACCCATTGGCATGGTTTTTAACATATCCCCATTTCTCGTACATATGATGAGCACATGGAAGCACCACATCTGCAAAATGTGTAAATTCAGAACCATTGGTAGTAAAGTGTACTAAGAAAGGAATTTTAGATAAGGCTCTTTCCCATCTTTCAGACTGTGGACATGAAAATGCGAAATTATTAAAGTAACCAATCGCTACTTTAATTTCATTCGGATCTTCATTGAGGATACCTTCTGCTGCATTGTTTGTTACAACACCTTTTCCAGATTTTCCTTTTTTTAAATTCGGGAATTCTTTACGTCCTCTATGATCTATTTTTTTATGGTGAACTCCCTCTTGTGCAATTTCATCCATAAAATCTTTTGGTGAAGGAAACTTACCGGTGTACTCCTTGTTGGCTTTTAAACAACCACCAACATTATCAACAGAGCCAACTAAGCCGTTTAACGCATGACAGGCCATGCTAGCATAACCACCTCTTGCTTGCATTACTGGGCCACCACCTACCCATGATATAGCATGGGGGGCTGCTTCTGCAAATTGCGTTGCAACACGAATGATTTGTTCTTCCGGAATGCCTGATAATTTAGATGCCCATTTCGGCGTCTTATTTTTTAACTCTATATTCCACCATTTAAGTAATCCGTATGCATGAGTCTCATTAAATGTTGTCCCTTTAAATGTTTTACCTTCAATAGTTACTTCATATTCCTCATTAATTTCCTGACCTGCTTTGAAATTATTAACAGGTGAAAATTCATCAAAATCACCAACAAACTCTTTATTCCATAATCCCTTAGTCAAAATTACATGAGCAAAAGCAGATGCTAAAGCTCCATCTTGTCCCGGAACTACAGGCAACCAGTCGGTCGCTTTCGTAGCCGTAATTGAAAGCCTTGGATCGACTACTGCAACTTGTGCATCATCTAGAGCATCTCCCCAAGATGCCGAATAATAAGACACCTGTCTGTTTGCAGATAAAGGATCAGCACCCCAGATTAATATATACTTCGAATTCATAATATCATACTGTCTGTAATCCCATTCACCCTCCGTATAATAAGGACCAAACTTCTCTGCTTCAGCACAAATGGAACTATGAGATATATTATTAGGCGAGCCAATAATTTTAGTCATACGATCATAGATCAAATCTCTCATGTAAGAGTATCTACCTCGCATTAACATGTATTTATGTGTTTCATTATTTTTACGTAAGTCAAGAATCTTATCAGCAATCGTATTTAATGCTTCATCCCAAGTTATAGGTACAAATTTTGGATCTTCATTCCTGCCTTTTTTAGGATTAGTCCTTTTCATAGGTACTTTTATACGATCCGGATCATACACCTGCTGAAGACTCAAGTGAGACCTCACACATCCTTGTCCAAGGTTAACCTTAGAGTTTGCATTACCTCTAACTTTTATAGCTCTACCATTCACAACATATACTTGTTGAGAACACCATGAGGTACATCCTTGACATGTTGTAGATATCCATTTCCCTTTTGGTGCGGCTGATTTGGTCGAAGATGACTTATCGGATTGAGCAAATGACTTCAATCCAGAAAACATGGATAAACCTACTGTTAATCCAGCTCCTGTGAAGGCTGTCTTTCTTATAAATTCACGACGATTATTTTGATTTTTCATGATTTCTTCAGTTTGAATTAAACAATAGATTTTTTATTAAATTTCATACTTAATAATTGGTATACTATTAAGCAACATGATGTGATGCCTGATGCAACAGCCACCTCTGTTATTGTTACTGAGTATTCACCAGCCGAAAGTCCATTCATTAATGGCACTTCCTGACCAACAATTATTAAATTGTATCTATAAGCGGAAATAGCAAAAATGACTAAAATTGAAGATATAAATAAGCCTGATAATTTAGCTCCAATTTTATTTATAAGAACAAGTAGAGCTATGAATAAACCTCCAAGATTAAGCACAAAAAAGAATAGATGTTTTCCTGTTAATAGATTCCAAGCTTCAATACCGGCAAGTTTTTCACTATACTTTAATACCAAAATGTCAAATACGTCAAGGAATAAGACACCGGCCACTAAGAAGAGTAATGCAAACCTAAAAAATTTCAGTGTAGATTCTTTTACAATACGCTCATTTTTAATGTAATGATTAATTGCAGTAATGGCTACTATAACAGCAACACCAGAAGCCAGTGCCGCATTAGCAAAATGAGGAAGTAATAAAGGACGATTCCAAAACTCTCTTGCTTTCACAAAGCTAAATAAGGCACCATCGGGTACAAGAACAATGCCTAAAGCAAAAGGTAATGAAATAATAGATAACCACTTTAAGCGCTTGATGATTTTTTCGTTTGCCGTTCCCTTTTGAATTTTAATCAATGCCATAAGTTGCATAAGTAAGAGAATACCAAATGCATAATAACTTAATGATGAGTAAAAGAAAACGGAAGTCGTATTTCTTAAAAGCAATGGTACGCCAAGCATTTTTATAGGATTACCAACATCCATCAATAAGAACAGCAAGGCTCCTACTAAAGCCGAAAGTGACACAATAACTGCTTTAAATTCAAAGGGCTTTAAACTTTCAACATTGAAGCTGTGAATGAGAAACCCAATAAAAGTGACACCTATGCTTATGCCCATAAAAAAAGTAAAGGCAGCAATATAAACGCCCCATGGAACTTGTTGGGAGATACCTGTAACAACATGTCCGGTTGAAATTTGATTTATCATACCTATTAAGCCTACTATTAAGCCTATAATAAGAATGCTCATCCATACTATATTTTTTGTATTCTTCATAATATCTGGGTTTTAAGTTCTAGGATATGATGTTGGATTATAGTTTCTTATATAGAATACTTTTGGTTTTGTACCAAGTTCTTCTCTTAGTCTCGTTGGCACGTATTTGGCTAAGAGTTTATGAATTTTATCATTTGGATCATTTAAATCACCATAAATTCTAGCCTTTGCAGGGCACCTATCCACACACATTGGATTTTTATCCTGTTTCACTCTATGATCACATAAAGTACATTTCTCAACTACATTTTTGGGCCTTATGCCGGCATAGGTTTCGGCTCTTTCAGGATTATAATAAGGAATTACATTCCCATTCACTTTTTCTGACAATTCTTTTGGTGAAGATGTAATACCTTTCATCAAGCTATCATCTTTTTTCCATCTACCATGAGGTTCTTTGTCATTAAAGGAAATTACGCCATAAGGGCATGAAACCATACAGTAACGACAACCAACACATTTTGTATGATCGTGCATGGTTATACTATCCTCATCTTTATGCATGGCTTTTGTTGGACAGCTTTTTACGCAAGGAGCCTTTTCGCAATGATTACATAATGTTGGTATATAGTCATACCGCACATTAGGAAATTTACCTACTGTTTTACTAATTTTATTAGCCCAGTAAATCCCATCAGAAACATTATTTTCATTTTTACATACAATGGTGCATGCACCACAACCGGTACATTTTTGCAAATCAATGACCATAGCAAGTTTTCTCTTTTTCTTGGAACTCAGATTCTCAGCTAAAAGACCTGTAACAGGAACTGCAGCAAGGGCTAATGCCCCTGCTCCTGTTTTTTTTAGAAAATCTCGACGACCATGTTTATTTTTCGTTTCCATATGTTTAAGTATTATAAATTAGTAAAATTCAGTGTCTGGAGTTTAGAGTGCCTAAATTACCTAAAGTTTTAATTACAAAAGCTCAAATTGTCACGCTCTCTATCATCTGACATCATAATCTTAAAACTTTAGATTTTTCTCTCCTTAATTGTTAATTGCTATATTTATCTTCAGTGTCAATAAAAAATTTCAATAATAAATTAATATAGGTACTTAAAACTTATATTCGAAATTTATATAAACCAATGGTTTTGAATCAATAGTTGACTCAGCATATGTCCAACCTTGGTAGTTTAAGGCCATTTTCACTCCTTTAATTGGGGCATACTGTCCACCAATAATTATTGCATTGCCATCTTTTGAATTATTCCACGAATCAGTTGCTCCTGTAAGCTTATTAGAAGATAATTGATCAAATCGTCCAAATACTTCAAACTTTTTATTGATGATGTAAGTTGCATAAACTGATATACCGCTAAGTTCATAATCTTCAGCAACACTAGAATATTTCTTTCCATTCTGCAATATATTATACTCAGCTCCAAAGCGAAACTTGTCTTTTACTTCGTAACCAACAAATATGGCAAGGGTAGATATAGTTGAAGTATCTGCTATTATTGAATCATTTCCATATTTATCGTATTTGAAAGAATTCATGTCATAATATACTTTTGCGGTTAGTCCATCTACTAGTTTTGCCACAATGTTTCCACCAAATTTATGCATGCCAAAATCATCCTGAACTGATTTATAGCCTTCACCATTTATAACAAATAGATTTGCTTTTATTTTTTTGTGCAATTTTATTTCAGCATTTAAGCCCAAGTCGGCACTAGATCCAAATTTATGTTGGTCCTGAAATGATTTGTAAATATAGCGGTATCCCCAAAATTTTTCCTGATCTTTGAATTGTTTTAGTCCCATAAGTCCAAAAGTTAATTTTAGCCGAGAAGCTACTTTCCAGTCTAATTGTGCTACTTTAAGATAAGCGGTATATGAACTTCCTACTGAATTGCTGCCCACATCAAATGTGATTTTGGTAGAAAGTTTTTCGCTTAAAGCATATTTTGCTCCAAAATATGAGCGTTTAATTTCAAAAGCACTTGCTTGATTTACATCTTTGGTTAAATCATAGTGATAATTGAAGAAAACTTTCCCAAAAAAACTACCATGAGGATCAAAATCACCTTTGTCTTCTTGTGCAAAAGATAGCACAGAAAAGCATAATAATACGAATAATAGATTTAATTTTTTCATTACACAAATTTTTTAACTTAATATTATAATTTGAGTTTCTTATTGCAAAAGATGTTCCCTGTGCAAAAACAGATAAAATAAATCTTATTTAATTGCGTATTTAACTTCTGGTATTCAGCAATATATGTTCCGTATATAAAAAAAATACTCTTTTGATAGCAAAGGTATTTTATATTGAGATTTCGTGAAAAATTAACGATATTTCGTTACTATTTGTTTTTGGTATAGATGTTGAAATAGACTTATTTTACAAGCTCATACAAATCTAAGTTTGCAAAATATTTATATTTACAAAAAAACAGAAAGAACCGAAAGTGGAATAAGGCTGTTTATACCAATTGTAATATTATATCTTTTAATTTGGAAGTCACCACTTTTTCCGTTTTTCTACATTTAAAATTTGAACCTTATATATTGCTATACATAAAATATTAAATTTGTAAAAAAAAGATAAATTAATATGTAATTTCAAAATTAATTTGGTATTAATTGAGCAAATTATATTTTTTCATTTTTGAACATAAAGTAGAAAATGGTATCCCTAATTTTCTAGCTGTTTTAGATTTATTATAATCGTTTAATTCTAAAGCTGTTGTAATAGCATGTATTTCAAATTCTTGTAATTGCTGATTTAAGTTGTTTGCCGAAGAGCTATTAAAAATTTCTGTTTGTTTATAGTTTCGTATTTCAAATGGTATATCAGAATACTTAATAGTGTCATTTTCAGAAATTAGTATAAGCCGTTCTGTAAGATTTTTTAGTTCACGAACATTACCAAGGAATGGGTAATTGTTAAGAACATTATACACTTCTTTTTTGGTAATAATATTTTTCTCAGGCCTTAATTTATTAACAAAAAAATCGTATGTAAATTTAATATCAGTTTTTCTTTCTCGTAATGGAGGCAAATTTAATGGAAAAATATTTAACCGAAAATATAAATCTTGCCTGAATTTTCCTTGACTAACAAGTTTAGCCAAATCTACTTTTGTAGATGCTATTACACGCACATCAATTTTTATAGTTTCAGTTCCTCCAACCTTTTCTATTTCACCTTCTTCAAGTACTCTAAGAAGTTTTACTTGCAAGTTGTAAGGCATATCGTCAATATCATCAAGATATAGAGTTCCTTTGTTTGCTAATTCAAACCGTCCTATTTTTTCTTCTGCTGCTCCTGTGAATGCTCCTTTTACGTGTCCAAAAAGTTCACTTTCAAATATTTCTCTGGATAATATTGCACAGCTTACTTTAATAAAGGCTTTATTGTTACGATTGCTGTTATAATGAATTATATTTGTAAGAAGTTCTTTACCTGTACCTGTTTCTCCAGTAATAAGAACTGTTGAGTTTGTGTTTACGACTTTTTTAACAAGATTAAAAAGGTATTCTTTTTCTTGGCTATTACCTATAAATGAAGAAAAATCAAATATTTTTGATATTTCTTTTTTTAGTTCTTTATTTTCTTCTTTTAAACTTTTACATTCTTTTATGTGTGATAAAGTTATTAGTAATTTGTCAATTTCAAATGGTTTTATTAGATAATCGTAGGCGCCGAGTTTTATTGCTTCTATGGCAGTATCTATTGTTGCATAAGCTGTAATTATAACAAAAATAATATCATTGTATAAGTTGCGAACTTTGTTCATTAACGCCATACCTCCCATTCCAGGCATTTTTATATCCGATAAAATTACATCTGGTTTTACCTGTTTTATTTGTGCTAATGCTGATTCTGCATTAGCAAATTCATAAACTGTATATCCTTCATCTCTAAGTTCATCTACAAGTCCTACTCTAAAAATTCTTACATCATCTACTACATAAATTGTCATAAGTGTAATTAATTTTAAATAAAATTATTGGTTGAGAGTATTTAATATTATTATTATTGATGTTCCCTTGTTTAGTTCACTTTTTACTTTAATATCTCCTTTATGTGCTTTTATTATATTATAGGAAACTGAAAGTCCAAGTCCTGTACCTTCTCCAACTCCTTTTGTAGTATAAAAAGGCTCAAAAATTCTATTAATATCTTTATCACTAATACCGGTTCCACTATCTTTTATTTCTATTTCAGTTTTATTCAGGATATTTCTTACTGCGATAGAAATATTTGATTCATTATAATTTTTAAGTTTCTTTTTAATTGCATAAATTCCATTTAGCAAAATATTTATAAAAACCTGCTCCAAGTGGTTCTTACTTCCATAAACGTATAAATTTTCTACTTCATATTGTTGTTTTATGGCGATTTGTTCTTTTTCTAATTTAAAGCTTATTACCATCAAAGTATTTTCAATTATTTCTCTGATATTTACTTTATTTAGTTTAAAATCGTAATTTCGACTAAAATTTAATAATGCTTGAATAATATTATTTACTCTCTGAGTCGCATCTTCCATTAGAGGTAGGTATTTTTCTAGTTGTTCTTTGTCATCAGGTCTCTTTTTTATTCTTTTTATTGAATATAAAATACCGGCAATAGGTGTATTTATTTCATGTGCCATTCCTGAAGACAAAGTTCCTATTGATGCCATCTTTTCTTTATGGAGTAATAATAACTGTGTATTTTCCAATTCATTGGAATTTTTCTTTAATCTAAAAATCATTTCATTGAATTTTATTATTAAAGTATCTATTTCATCGGTAAAAGGGAAGATTTGTTCTATTATATTTAGTTTTCTACTAATTCTAAGTTCTTTGTCAGCTGTTTTCTTAATAATTTCAATATCAGTTTTTGAAGCAAATCTCACAATTTCTTTAACAGGGCTAGTTACATAGTAAGATAAAACGAATGCCCCTATTATTCCTAAAATCAGAAAAAAACCGATCATCATAATTAAAGCTTCTATCTTTTGTCTAATGTGATCACGAATTTCACGTTCATACATTCCAACATGCACTTCACCTATATTATTGCCTAACAATGGTATTGCAATGTCATTAATTAGCTGGTTTTTATTATTCTTAATCAATATTTTAGTTAAGTTTTTACCGTTTAGTTTGTTTACAAACAACAGTTCCTTTGGTACAGAATATTGGAAAGTATGAGCTAAGACTTTGTAATCGTTGTCAAGAATAAGGATATAAGCAATGGAACTATCCATTGATTTAATTTCTTCAATCTGTATGTTTAATGTAACAATATCCTCATACATAAACGGGTCTATAACCCTGCTAGCAATCGTTCTTGCTACAAACAGTTCATGTTTCGTGATTTCAAATTTATTTATTTCATAAATTGATTTAGACAGTAAGTTTATGTTTATGGTTCCAAAAATAATAACAACAATAACAATGGCTATTGAAAATTTCCAAAATAGAGGTAACTGAATTTTTTTGATATTTTTTAATACTCTATTCATAACGCAATGAATTGTAAAGCGTGTCTCCTACATGAATAAAACGATCTATCATCAATTTTTTTATCATTTCGGCACCAATCGAATCATTGTGTAGGTTCAAGAGAATATTTCTTAGCTTCGTTTTCAGGTCTTCATTCAAATTGGCAGGAACCACAACTGGTGGAATACCATAATACTTGGATTTTTGTATAACCTTTATGTATTTTACTTTTTCGGGTTTATTTTTTTTAATAAAATCTAATATTAATCCATCAATGGATGCTCCATCAACAAGCTTTTTTTCAACCAATTGGATAGAAATGTCATGTGCATATGTAAAGAGTGTTTTTGAAAAATAGTCATTAATGTTACCTCCTTCACTGTCAATATATCTTTTTACATAATTATATCCAGTGTTGGATTGGGGATCTGTAAATGCAAATGACTTGTCTCGTAGCTCTGAGAAATTGTTAATTCCAGAGTGTATATTAGTGATGATATAGGCTTGGTAGTATGGCTTTCCATTTGAAACAGGTACTGCTAGAATATCCACTTTACTGGTATCCATTAGGATATACGAACCTGAACAGATAAATGCCAGATCAACCTGATTTCGCATAACTAGATTGTTGATCTCTGCATAAGTTTTTTTCTGTTTATAAACAATCTGGACATGGATCTTTTTAGAAATATAATCAAGTAGATCTTTGTAATACACATAAGTTTCTGTAGGAGAAATAATAGCTGCAATGGCAACAGTAACAACAGAATCATTTTGTGTATGCAAATGTAGGCTATCTGTATTGTTTTCATTTTCAAAATTGATAGAAATTGGTGAGCTTGTTTGGTTTTCTCCGGTCATATTACAAGAAAAAACAAAAAACAGAGTCACAAAGTAATTGTAAATATATAATTGCTCCATTATTAATTTTTTTTCCTATCTTTGCCACATGGATAGAATAAATGAAATAAGAATTAAATATTCAACAATTATAAAAGAAGCAAACGAGCGTTTCATTCGGATATGGGCAGC
>JABHKC010000059.1 GCA_018692315.1 Bacteroidota bacterium
AATTCCTCGCTCCATAAAGTTTTTCCGATTACATCAATAATTTTTATTGCAATAATTTGCTGTTGATTTGAAGTAAACGAAATATTCAAAACTTCATATGCCGGATTCGGGAAAATTTCAATAGAATTGACATTTGTGATTGAATTGCTTACTAAGCCTTGAATAATAACAGTTTGCGACAATGTATCATCTCCACAATTGTTAGAGCTAATTAATTTTACTTCGTAAGTTCCATCAATAGTAAAAATATGTGTTGGGTTTTCTTCCACAGAAAATATTCCATTGCCAAAATCCCAATAATAGCTCGTAGCATTTGCAGACAAATTTTGAAAATCGACAATAGCCTGATTTTGTGTAAAATTGAAATTTGCAATAGCCTGTTCTATTATCGTTGCCGACACAATTTCTCTTGCACTTTTACAATCAACTTCTATAACTTCCCAATCGTAGAAAAAATAGTAATAATCCGTTGGGGCAGACGATGCACTGCTAAATTTAATATCTATCAAACCAGCCAGATTGTATGGATATGAAACTCCGGCATTATTTCTATATAAATTTGGCGATTCAGGGCCTACCAATCTTAAACTTTCTCCTACAGGAATTTCAAAATTTAAATCAATTCTGCTTTCGCCACTAAAAACTTGTACATCAATCGATTGCAAAACACTTCCGGTATTATCATGAAGTTCAATTGTTCTGTATCCGGTTCCATCTGCATAAACTTTTACACTTGAAAGTGTAACCGGCGAGTAGCAATCGAAAACCAAATAGTGTGCTGCCGGTGCGGAAAAGTTTCCACCTCCACCCGAATTATCAGCTTTTCCAACATATAAAGATGGTGCTTCAATGAAATCTTCGACAAAATAATTTGTATTCTGCAAAAGCAAAGGAGTAATAAAAGTGTCGCCAACATTCACTAAATTTCCATTTACCAAACTGTCGTACCAGCGCAATTCGCCTGTTCCACTTGCATGAAGGAGAAAAGAGGTAGCTGAGCAAGATTCTTGCGAGAAAGTAATGGGTTGCGAAGGCATTTCTATGCTTACAAAATCTGAGTAAGTTAAGGAGTCGCTACCATAACTATTTGAGCAAATTAGTGTTATAGAAAAAATGCCATTTTGTGTGTACTGATGAACAGGATTTTGTAGCGTAGAAGTTTCTCCATCGCCAAAATTCCAAAACCAATTTGTAGGAAAACTATTCGACAAATCTGTGAAATGAATCTCTCCTGTGCAACTTGAAATTTCGCTGGCAAAAAAATCGGCATATGGAGCTGAGTTTAACATATCGCAACTCCATGTAAGCTCAAAACCAGATTCTGTTAAATATTGGTCGCTTGTTTGCTGAATTGTAACAGAATTTCCTGAAGATACTATTGTTCCTCCATTTGGCAAAGCAGTTCCTGTGAAAATTCCAATTAGAGGACTATTTACTGTCGGACCATCAAAAATATAAAGATAATCATAGTCTTGCTCAAAATTAAACGAAGCAAAGTTTAAAGTTACATTCACAGCATCAGTAATTTCAATTGTAACTGCTGTATTAGTATTATCCTGATAATTTGATTGCCCCCCACTATCGAACATAGTCCCAAAACACGATGTTTGTGTTGTATTATTCCCGCTTTCGCTTAAAACGAAAATACATGGATTGGCGGGATCTATACTTATCAGATTAGTTAGAATTAATGTATCGTCTCCACAACTGCCGCCATCTACGGATAAAGAAACCGTATATTCACCAACGACATTGTATGAATGTGTAGGATTTACTTCAGTAGAATTCGAGCCATCTCCAAAATCCCAAAAAAACGACATTCCATTTATAGAATTGTTTAGGAATTGAACTTCGGCAGGAGCCATACAAAATTCTGTAAAATCGCTCGAAAAATCACTAACTACTGTATTTGTATAATCGTTTCCAATTCCTACCGCATACCAGGCTCTTGTAACAGCTTCAACAGCAGAAGAGCAAGGACCAAACAAATCGATTGCAGCAAGAATTGCATAAAATCTTGTATCTTCGTAATCAGAAGTATTTGTTAAATAAACAGTTAGTGTTCTAAAAGCAACTGCTGCTGCAGAATCTATTCCAATGCCTTGTATCGAAAAACTATTGCCAATATCATTAGTACCAGAGCCTCCCATAGCGATCAGATAAAACCAATGATTAAGAACAGAACTATTGTAATGAACTCCGCCATTATCGTCTGAACCATAATACCAATAATCTCCATGATAAGTGTCTGGATTTCCATACAAATTTGGATTGGACATTGAGCGCATTATAAAACCAAGGTCTTCGCCCATAGTCCAGTTTGCCGATTGAGGTTTTCCATAAAATTCTATACATGTACCGAAAATATCGCTAAATCCTTCATTGATTGCTCCCGGCTCGTAAGCATAAACTAGATTGGCGGTGTATGAAGTTAATCCATGAGTAATCTCATGACCTACAACATCTAAGGCACAATATGGGGTTCCGCTACCATCGCCATAAGTCATTCTCATTCCGTCCCAAAAAGCATTATCGTAGGCAACATCGTAATGCACATAACTCATCAATGCAAAACCATTGTCATCAATACTATTCCTATTATGATAATTTAAGTAATAGTCATATGTCATTTCCGAAGCCCAATGTGCATCTGTTGCAACTTCATCAATTTGAGGATTTGCATTATTCCAATAATTATCGTTATCCCAAAAATCAGTGGCTGCACCATATGAAGTTCCAGTGTTCATATTATAGGTTTCAATTCCATTTCCTCTACCCGATTCACGCAATCGATAATGCCCATTATTGCTATCAGAAGTTATTGTCTGATTTCCACTATATTTTGTAACAGCTGTTCCGGTAACATCTGCAATATGAATTTTATCTTCAGTGAAAATTATTTTTCCTGTGCTAGCATCAACATAGATATTCGCCTTTTTTAAGGGTTTGTCGGCATAAATATTAAATTTATATGTCAATTTTTGAGCAGCATTATTGTTTCTTAAATCTTCCGGGAAAATTATCATCTCTGCATTCGGGTAATAAGTTGCCAAATTATCATCAAAAATTTGTTTCAATAGTTGCTCTTCTTCAGGCATTTCCCATTTATATCTTTCTGCCACAATCGAAGCCAGTGCAATTTCCAAAGCTTGAGATTCCGAAATAGAAACTTGAGTTTCGATCTTTAGATTATTCAAGAGATTTCCACTAATAGAGAATATTTTATTGCTTGTAGAATGAGTTAGGAAAACAGCATTAAAAATCGCATAATTTTTATAAGTTTGTTGGTAGCGGCAAATAGTAATTCCAAGATTATCAATGGATTCATCAATGAGACTTATTCCATATTCATTCGGAATTTTAAAAACTTTGTGAAGATATTTGTTCAAATCTTTCACATCAATTTCATAATTCTTTTTGAATTTTATAAAGGAAGGAATAGTTGAGTTATCACTTAAACGTAAAATTTCACTGCCATGAACTAATTTATTTGCATCTGCACCATAGTAGGCTTGCGACGAAATTTGATAACTAAATGAAAATAAGGCTAAAACAAGTAGTATTTTTCTCATACGTATTATTATTTATATTAAGTTTAAATAAAACAAAAAGACGAAATTACAAAAATTATAGTTGCATGCTTAATTATTTCTTTGCAGCCATAAATCTAAGCTTTTACACTCCATTTTGAATATTATGAACTAACATATGTATCATTGTTTTAATTATTTTTACTATTTCAAATACTGATTTTTCGGCTTAGGAGATGTTTAGAAAAGTTCGTATTTTTGAAAACTTAATTATAATATTTCGACCTAAATATATATCTATGTTCATAAAGACAATTTTAGTAAGTTTGTGTTTATTAATATTATCTTACCACATACAAGCCCAAGATTTTAATGCTACAAATGAAGGTAATAGTAAAAGAAACGATTTGTCAACCTTATCAATCAGCGAGTTCAGTAGAAATTCATTTGATGATACATGTAAAGTTAAAACCAATGGGTTTCAACAATTAAGTTTCAAGCGTAGTATCGATTGTCAAAATATAAGTTTACAAGCAGGATGGAATATAATTTCAACATATATTGATCCTGAATATCCTATGCTTGATTCAGTTTTTGCAGATATTTCGCAAGAATTATTATTTATTAAAAATGAAATTGGTATGATTTACTGGCCCCAATTTTACCTTAATAATATTGGGAATTTAATAATCGGTGAAGGATATTATTTGTACATACAATCAAATCAAAACATTGATATTTGTGGTCAGGAAGTAAATCCTGAACTTTTCCAAATGAACATTGATGAAGGATGGTCTCTTATAGCTTACTTAAGAAAAACACCAGCAGATATTTCTGTTACAATGAATAGCATTTATTCTTCAATAGTTATGATGAAAAATGTTGATGGATACATGTACTGGCCCCAATATTCCATTAATATGATTGGAAATTTGATTCCTGGACAAGGATACCAGATTAAATTGTTATATCCCGAGCAATTTGTTTACGATGCTAATTCTGTTGTAATAGATGAAACTTATATATCAATCCCAAATTCAACTCATTATGGAGAAATAGAGAACACAGGAAACAATATGTCCCTATTAATTCCACAATCAGCATGGGAGAATTATCCATTGATTGATGAAGAAATTGCTGTTTTTTCATCAAATGATGAATTAGTTGGTTCAGGAGTATATACTGGCAACGACTTGGCTATACCAGTATGGGGTGAGAACCAACATAATACTGAAAGTTTCGGGCTATATGAGCATGAAAGCTTTTACATAAAAATGTGGTCGAATGAGTTGAATGCTGAATATCGTGTTCAAATAAGAGAATGGTTTGAAGGTGTGAATTATTACGAAAAAGACAAAATCAGTATAGTGCAAAAATGTAATATTCAAAACTATCCATTTCACAAAGCTGACCAATTATATATTATAATTTCTCCGAATCCAGTAGTTGAAAAATTAAGATTTTATTTTTACATAAACGAAACCAGTAAAGTTGAAATATTGATTTATAATACACTTGGAGTAATGGTTGACAAACCAATGGATAAAATTGTACAACAAGGATTGCATAAAATAGAATATTATCCAAATGTACGTTTTAAGAATTACTTTTATGAGTTCAGAACAGAGCAATATAGAAAACGTGGCCAAATTTTGATTTTGTGATACTTTCTGATTTGAGTTTTCCGTCGCTATTAGAAATAAACATTGGCAGATACCATTGAGGCTGTATTAATATTTATATTTCCCGGGTTTCCAAATCGGAATGACTCATCATGAGATTTTGTGAAATTCCCTTGAATTTCGACACTAATACTAAACTGTCTGTCGAGAAAGTATTCTCCTCCAAATGCTAAACCTCCATAATAATCAGCGGTTTTAAATTCGATATTCTTATAATTAATAAGCCCAAGCTTAACACCAATATATGGAGACAACTTTTTATTATTAAGATAAAATTTTGATACAAAGCCAAAACCCAAATCTGACCCAAGATCTTCGGCATAAATTAGCTCCAATGCAGGAGCAAAAGTTACTTTTTCATCAAGCCATATCGGAATATTAATACCATACTGCATTGCTTGAAATGTTGCACTTAGTCCAATTATTCGCCTTGATTTCTCAACTTCCTGTGCTTTTAATGATGTTACAAATAAGGAAATTGCTAAAATAAATAAGATCGCCCGTTTTGTTTTCATTCTTAAACTTTTAGTTTCTTAAAATTAAAATATTGTCCCATAATAAAATACTACCTAATCTAACATATACCCTATAAAATCCATCTGGTAAAATCCTTTCATCAAAATACCCAGTATCATCTTCGCCTTGTTTTATTACAGGAATAATAATGTTGTTGCCATATGTTTCATATTTCAGTATTGGATATCCACCAATTAGAATAAGAGTAGGATCATAGCTTTGAAAATTGCTTGATTCTCCGAAATAAATAGCAGGCGTTAACCAAACTTGTTTTAAAACTGAATCAGTTGGCGCTTCAATAATGATACCTAAACCCACAGTAACAGGATTTGGCAAACAAGATAGCACATACCAAGAACCGAATGCGTCTGTACAATATCTTCTAGTATTAGGTTCTCCAACTACTCCAATAAAATTTCCAACCATGTCTGTTAACACATATCCAGTAATTATTGGAGTTTGAAGACTATTTGGCCGAAATTCATCCGTCTTTTCACAAGAAATGAATAATGAATATATAAAAACCACTAATAAAATATCTAAAGTTTCCTTAATTTTTCAATTCAAAACTTCTCTACGCTACAATTAACAAAGCATAACGAATTTTCAGAAGTGGAAGTTACCTTTTTATAAAAAGGAGTCTCAATAATTGTATATTTACTTGACTAAAAA
>JABHKC010000060.1 GCA_018692315.1 Bacteroidota bacterium
AAGGCTATAAAACAAACAAATGGACAGGCTTATTAATTCAAGATTTTGTTTTGAAAAACTGGAAATTTAAAATTAGCAAAAGAACTGCTCAACTCTGGCTGTCGAAAGTATTGTGATTCTTTTTCATGCGTTTGCCCTGCCTTCAAAATGAATATAAGACAAGGAATCAACATGAAAAATATTCTAAAGTTTTCGAATCTTAGAGCAAGCAATACAAAATTCTTAGACCCTCTCATTCTTTTAGTGATATGGATTGCCATTTTTATAGCTCCTATATTTATTTTTCAACAAGATTATGTTATTGATGGCAAGCGTGTCGTTATTGCCTGGAAAGTAATCTTTCCATACTTTATACTTGTCGCTATAAATCATTTTATTCTAATTCCTTATTTTCTTTTCAAAAATAAAAAAGCCCATTATTGGCTTGCAACATTAATACTACTTCTTGCTTTCAACACATTTTTGCATTATTTATCAAAACCCGATAATGAGAACAGACCTTATCCAAGGCATGAAAACCCACAACATCCTCCACCTAAACATAATGGACCTCAGGGCGGTAATTCAGCACCAAAGCCACCCAGAGGGAATAATCTCCCATTTCCACCATATGTAAATACTATTATTCTTTCTATTCTGATAATTGGATTTGATACCGGCATTCGCATGAGGGTTTTGTGGTCGAAACTGGAACAGGAAAAAACAGTGCTTGAAAAAGAAAACGTGCAAAATCAACTCGCTTTTTTACGTAATCAAATTAGCCCGCATTTTTTAATGAATACACTGAATAATATTCACTCATTAATAGATGTAAATACTGAAGAAGCAAAAGAAGCAATTATCAAACTATCAAAACTGATGAGGATATTATTGTACGATTCGGATACCGATTTTGTACCTCTGGAGAAAGAAGTTGATTTTATAAAAAATTATATCAGCCTAATGAAATTGCGATTTTCTGATAAAGTAAATATTAACCTTCATGTACCTGAGAAAATACCCAATAAAATGATACCTCCATATCTGTTTACTTCTTTTGTTGAAAATGCGTTTAAGCATGGAATCAGTTATAGAAATTCAAGTTATATCGATATTATATTTTCTATAGCTCAGGAATATTTAACATTTGAAATTAAAAACAGTATCCCTGAAATTAAAAAAGATGAAAAAGCCTCAGGTATTGGAATTGAAAATTCGAAAAAACGCTTAAATATTTTATACGACGATTTATATTCCTTAATCATTAAGGAGAGTAAAAAAGAATACAAATTGACTCTAAAAATACCATTATGACAAATTGTATTGCTATCGATGATGAACCATTGGCATTAAAACAAATTGCCGGATATATTCAAAAAACACCCTTCCTTGAATTAAAAGGACAGTTTGAAAGTGCATTTGAAGCAATCTCATTTTTAAATGAAAATGAAGTGGATCTTATGTTTGTGGATATCCACATGCCAGACTTAAGTGGGATGGAATTTGTTAAATCTTTAAATAATCCACCAAAAGTTATTTTTACCACAGCCTACAGCGAATATGCCATTGACGGATTTATGGTTGATGCCGTAGATTATTTACTGAAACCAATAAGCTATAGCGATTTTTTGAAATCAGCAGGTAAAGCCAAAGAACGATATTTTTCAAAAGCTGAAAAAATTCTTGATATTCAACACGATGAACAGTATCTTTTTATAAAATCAGAGTATAAAATTGTCAGGATAAATTACGACAATATTAAATATATTGAAGGAATGCGCGATTATGTTCGAATTTTTATGGACGACCAAAAACCCATTATGTCATTAATGAGTATGAAGAAAATGAGTGAACACTTACCTGAAAACCGGTTTATGCGGGTTCATAGGTCATTTATAGTTAACTTAGAAAAAATTACAGTAATTGAACGCAGCCGAATTATTTTCGATAATAAAGTTTACATACCAATAAGCGAGCAACATCAGGCTCAATTCCAAAATTATTTAGATAAAAAATTTTTGAAATAATTTTAAAATTAGTTCTCGCTAAGTCGATAAGCTGCTAAGGAAAGCCGAAATTTCATTTTTGTCTTCGAGAAAAAGCATTTTTGCGAAATTATAATATTAATTCGCCGGATAAAGCAAAGTATCCACTGCCAGCATTTTTAATTGGTAGCCTTCGCCCAGGTGTATTTGCCAAATGCATTATTTTTTTGTTAGCAATTGGTTATTCTTTCTTTCTAATCAATAATATATAATTTGTTGTTGACACAATACCTACATTGTATCTCCAAATTGTTGAATCCTGAGCAACTTTATATATTATCAATTCTCTATTTCTATATTCATAGGAACAGAATATACTGTCAATTTCTAAACCATAATCAGGTGTGTATTTTTGTATTATAATTTTGTTCTCATTGAATGTCCATACCGTACAGCCTTTTTTTAACGAATCAACCGGAACTTGAAGTTTTGCTAATCCGATATCTTTAAAATCTCCTAAATTTAGTCCATTTATTGTAGAACCTGTTGTCCACTTGAATTGCGTAAGATTCTCATAAATCAAACTTTGTCCATAACTTGTGTAAAACAATATCGAAACTAATATAAATAGTGTTATTTTTTTTATTTTAATAATTGATACCACTACTATATTCTTAAAATTCCGAATTTTTCTTTATTGTATTTTCTAATTTCATTTTTCAAATATAATTATTTTTTAAATTTAAATCGTCTTATCAATAACCATTTTCATTTGTAATTTCAAAACTAATTCCCAGGATAAAGCAAAGTATCAGCAGCCAGCATTTTGATTTGGTAGCCTTCGCCAGGGTTCATTTGGTTTATGCTGTTTATGTTGTAGAGGGGCCAAAAAATTAAACCTTGGTTGTTTTTAGTGATTATGATGTTTGATGAAATATTTGTGAACATAGAATCTATTGGGGCAGGCGATTGTCGGAGATAGGAAATTGTTTGCCAGCCTATGTTTAAATCTATCGGTTTATTTTCTGGTTCAACAGAAATTCCAATAATATTTAATATTTGTGGCAAATTCATTTTTATATGATAACCTTCGGTAACTTGCAGTGTATCAATCATATTTATATTCCACAAAGGGTAATAAATTTGTCCAATATCATTTTTCATAATTTCTACCATAGGCGAAACTTCTGAAAAAATACTATCTATTGAATTTTCAAGTGGATTTATATAGGTAGATATAATATTCCAGCCAAACTGTAGATTTATTTGTTGAGTGTCTATTAGGTTTTCAGGTGGGATTAGTTTGGCTACAAAAATGTCGCTTGAAATTCCTGAGTTGTAAATTGTATCACTTCCAAAAACCACATAAGGACTTATTATAAAACCTGTTATATAAAGATTATTATCTAATCCAATACAAATATCATACGATTCATCTTGACCGGTACCGTAGCTCCAATTGCCCACTGAGCAACTCCAATAGAGCTATATTTTGCAATAAAGGGATCCTTTGCATATGTGATTGAATCATGGTTCAACACAAATGTGCCAAAATCAAAATTACTAGAGTATTTCCCACCCAAATATATATTGTTTTGATCATCAATGCATAGTCCCATGAAATTTTGATGTCCATCTGCCGGACTTTTTACCCAAAGAAGGTTTGATAAGGAATCATATTTGGCTAAAAAAAGGTCATAATTACTTCCATTGTGAAATGTAGAATCTCCATCGAAATATAAAATTGGACTACTGAAAAAGCCTATAACTACTATATTATTGTCATTATCAAACAAAATTTCTCCACCTCTTTCATGATTTGAGCCATATGCTTGCTTAGCCCATAAACAAATTCCATTTTTATTATATTTGGCTAAAAAAAAATCCTGGCCACCTGAGTTTGTCAATACAGTATTACAAAAATTAATATTTTGGCTCTCGAACATACCAGTAATGCAAATATTCCCATTATCATTTACATTTAGGTCATAGCCTCTATCATAATACGATCCTCCTTCATTTAATGCCCAAATAAGATATCCATTACTATCGTATTTTATTAGAAAAATATCTTCACCCCCATTTAAATATAGTGTATCGCTATCAACAAAAAGTTGTGAACTTCTGAAATATCCAGTGATATAAACACCATCTTTATTATCTGTGTCAAGTCCCCCAAGAGTTTTATCGTCATCATCTCCACTGATATGTTTTATCCATTGTTCATTTCCATTCGTATCATACTTTATAAGAAAGACATCATAATTCCCATTTGATAATAATGTATCTGTCTCGGAAACAATAATGCTAGTAAAAATACCACTTGCATAAATATTGCACATTGTATCACAACAAATATCGTATCCCCTAACAGACCACCCACCAAACAGAGTTTTTGCCCAAATAGTATTTCCTTCTGAATCGAATTTTGCAGTAAAATAGTTTGTAGAACTTGAAGAATTTAAAGTATAACCTCCAAAAATTATAGAATTATCAAAGTCACCTGTAATATAAATGTTCCCAAACTTATCGGAACATATGGCATTGCTTTTGTCAGAATCGTTTACTCCAAAAGACTTTGCCCAATCCCATTGTGGCTGTTGGGAGAATGAAGAAGGAAAAATGAAGAAGGAAAGGAAAAAAAGTATTAGTGCTTTTTTCATGATTTTGTTTTGTTAGTCAGGGCTTGGCTTTGAGCCAAACCCTGACTTGATGCTAACTTAATAATATTCATTTTTCTGGTTTGAGTATAGTCTTCTATTTACAAAGATAAGATATTCTTTTTATTGAGGAAGTTTTTGCTTGGGTTTTAAGCGTAATTTGCAAACTTGTGTTAGTTGAGGAATGAAAGTGAAGTTTAGAAACTTCCCTTTGCGAGAGATGACTCAAAGATTAAAAAGGATTATTTAGAATCATTATAACTTTTCAGTACACTGTTTAGGGAACATCTAAAAATGCAAATTTCTTCGTTGTTTCAATATTTTAAAATCCTCATTTACAATAGTAAACTGCGGTTATAAAATTTCTTACGCCTTGAAATTTACTATTTTTAGCCTGATTAATTCATAAACTTTTTTTTCATAAACGTTTCTACAATTTTCATGCTCAAATATATTAACATTGATGAGTTTTAGTTAATTTTTTTATTCAATTTTAAATTTTACCGAATTTTATTTAGAATCATTCAAAA
>JABHKC010000061.1 GCA_018692315.1 Bacteroidota bacterium
AAGCAAGACAACAAAAGCAATTATAAGCTTTCAAACTCTAATTGTTCCGTTCCGCTATGCTCCACTTCTCAATTAGAGTTTGAAAATAAAAATGTAAACTCATAATAGAATTAAAAAATATGTGTAAATTTGTAACAGGATTTAAATGTTTAACTGTAAACTTTTTTTAGGACGAGTCACCTCGCACATTGCACATATTTGCAAATCACACGTGCCAACGCACAAACCAAAATTTGCAAAAAAGTGCAATTTTTGCCATCGCTTCTATCTGCATACTGAGTGTTTTTTGATTACTTTTGAGACTTACTAAATAATTGAATGTGAATAAACGAATAGATAACATAGTCAACGAGTTAGTTGACCAATACACATACGGAGACACGAGCGAAAGACCTTGGATAATCGGTTTTAGTGGAGGAAAAGATTCTACTGTCCTATTAACGTTGGTGTGGAGAGCTTTAGAAAAAATCAAAAAAGAATTCCCTTATCCTTTCCAATTACGCAGACAGGTTTATGTTGTGTGTAATGATACAATGGTAGAGAATCCAATTATAACAGAATACGTTGATGATGTGCTTTCACAAATTGAAAAGGAAGCAAGAAATCAGGATTTGCCAATTATTGTACAAAAAACAATCCCAAAAATTGAATCAACTTTTTGGGTAAATATACTCGGGAAAGGTTATCCAGTTCCCAATAATGCATTTCGTTGGTGTACTGATAAATTAAAAATTCGTCCAACTTCATCATTTATTGAAGAGCAGGTTAGCGAAAAAGGAGAAGCCATAATTCTTATTGGAGTAAGAAGTGCTGAAAGTGCAACTAGGGGACGTTCAATAAAGAAACACGAAATAAAAGGGAAGCGATTAACTAAACACCCAAACCATCATAATACGTTGGTTTATTCACCCATAAAAGAATTAATGCTTGAAGAGATTTGGTATATTATTAATGCCTTACCCTCTCCTTGGAATTACGATAACACTAAACTATTTCAAATTTATTCAAATGCAAGTGCAGATGATTATGAATGTCCGACAGTTGTTACCAACAAAAGTCATACATCATGTGGTCAAAGCCGATTTGGCTGTTGGACTTGTACTGTAGTTAAAGAAGATAAATCTATGACTGCATTGATTAAAAATGGTGAAGATTGGATGACTCCGTTATTGAAGTACAGAGACAATTTGGAAAAAGAAAGAAACATTTCCGACAACCGACTTGCTACAAGAAGAAACGGTCAGCCTGCCGTAACTGAGGACGGGCATAAACAAGGAAATTATTCTCCTGAGTATCGAGCAAAAAAATTAAGGGAACTTTTAGAACTACAAATAGAAATACAAAAAATAAAACCATTAACCGAACTAATAACCAACCAAGAACTTATTGCAATTCAGGTTTATTGGTATCGTGATGGTATTTTTGATTTTAAGGTTGGTGAAATATTCGCAAGAATTTATGGAAGAGATATTGAAACTGAAAATGCCAATATTGAAAATTCCATTGAAAAAAGATTATTAAAAAGTGTTTGTGAGAATAATAAGAAGGACTATGAATTAATTAATAATCTTCTGACATTACAACACAGTAAAACTTTACTACTGACTAATTATGGTTTGCAGAATGATATTGAAAAACGAATTGAAAGCTTTGTAAAAGAGGAGGCAAACCATGAGAATTAATCAAATTTCATTAAATAACTTTCGTATTTACAAAGGTCAGAATACCATTGCATTTGAACCTAATGGCAAGAATAAAAACATTACCGTTATTGCTGGTCAAAACGGATTTGGCAAAACAACTTTTCTTTCAGCTTTAGTTTGGGGGTTTTACGGAAAGCTTATCGGAGAAGTTGATGAAAAATATAAGCGGGAAATATATGAATTAGGAGGCTACAAAAAATACGCACATTCAATATTAAATAGAGAAGTCAAATTAGATGAAAGTTCTTTGCATAAATTTAGTGTTGAAATTGAAATTTCAGATGTTTACATCCCTTCCGTACCATGCCGAAAAATAATAATTAGGAGAGAGTATAATTTAGAAAAAGAAGATGAAAAAATCAGTATTTTAATAGATGGATTTGAGAATGAATTAACAAAAGAAGTTGGCTCGGATATTTTTATCAATGATTTTCTACTTCCAAGGGAAATTGCTAAGTTCTTTTTATTTGATGCAGAAAAAATTGTTTCACTTGCAGAAATTAAAACAATTGCAGAAAAACGAAAATTAAGTCTGGCATATTCCGAAGTTCTGGGAATAAGCAAATACGTTAACCTAAAACGAACATTAGAAAATCTAAGAGTCAAATTACGTAAAAAATCAGCAAGTATTTCTGACAGAAACAAACTAAATAAACTTCAAGAAGAAGCCGAACAGCTTGAAAAATTAATCGCACATAACGAAGCAAAAATAGCTTCAAATGCTGATGATATTGAAAAATACAGAAATCAATCTGAACAATATCAGGAAAAATTAATTCGTGAAGGAAACAATATGTCTGTTGAAGATATGGTTAGCCAAAAGAAGCTACGCGATACTTTAAGACAAAACAGTATTGAAATAAAGTCAAAACTAAAAGAACTTATCGAATTAGCTCCTTTTGCAATTGCAGGTAATAAATTGAAACAGTTACACGAACAGGTAAACCTTGAATCTCAATACAGGCAAAACCAATTTGACAATGAATTTATAGAAACAAAACTAAAAAAGATTCAACATCAAATTGAAAAACAAATAAAGCAAAAACACTATTCGGATAAAATTAAAGAAGAGATTTCAACGATTCTAACAGAAACCTTTCTATCTGATTTAAAAGAACAAAACAGTACTCTTGAAAAAGTATTGCTTGATTTATCCACACAACAATCAAACGAATTTATGACCTTGGTAATTGTAAATATATTATTGCTACAACTACTTATAATGGTTTGATAGTATAATTCCAATCTTCTCCATGAAATTCATGTTTATATATGTTAATTTTTTCGAAATCTGATTTAGATATTTTAATCCCTGTTTCATAG
>JABHKC010000062.1 GCA_018692315.1 Bacteroidota bacterium
AACAGGCAATTTTTATAAAACAATTTATTTTTGATGATATTTCTATTTTCTTCATGCAGTAAATGCTTTTGTATTAGACAAATGAAAAAAATAGAAATATCGCAAAAAGAGATGTTTTTAATTTTGAACTGTTTTCTTAGAGGCACTATATAACTAAAACAATTGCAAATTATTCCAAAATCTACTCCAAAATAACAGAAATTCTCTTTTTCCCGTCCATCATTATTTTTAGTGGATTTTCGAATTGGACGTGTTTGAAATATTTTGTTTCATCAATAAGTTTTTGTTTTTTAAGGACATCCCACTTCAAAATATCTTCGCTATGCTCTTGCTGAATTGAAAAATATCCAACATTCATAGAAGTAACATTATGGAAAAAATGTGAACCCGAGGATGCCTCAAGTGGATAATCTTTAAGACTCGTTTCAACAATAATTTTTGCATTAGATATTTGAGGCCAGGAAACCGGAATTCCTATCCACTTATCGCGAGTTCCCCATCTTCCGGGACCTATCAGCACATAATTTCTTTTTTCCGAAATCATTTTTTTGTTTATAGCTTCAATTTCTAAAACCATTTCCTCGGTTTTGCTTTTATCGAATTTTTCTTTATCAACAAAAATTACATCACAAATATTTTCAATCAGACCATTACCCATTGCTTTATTTGCAAATAAAACCACTTTATTTTTGTCGATTTCGTCAACATTGATGCTATAGTCAAGGCTAGTACCAATCAATGGTTTTATTTGAAGAAGATAAAATGAAGCTTTCCCATTTTTGTCTTTTTTCAGGTCAACTGCAAATTCAATTTCTACAGGTGAACCCAAAGCTTCTTTCACAAGGCCGAGAACAATCTCGATAGTTTTTGCAAGCGGAATATAATCGTATTTCAGAATATTTGCAAAGTTTACGACTCTTGGCCCGTACGAATCTATTCCGGGCTCAATAGTTTCGTTATCAGCATTATAAGTTGAAACACAATGTCTGAGCGAATTATGCTTTTCAGCTTCAAAAATATCCATTTTGACAAGACCAGCATCTTCACCTTTCATTAAATTCACATCAGAATTTTTCAGGTCAACTGCATAAAAATGCACCTGTGAATTTTTGTATTGATCTTTGGGCGAATTAATTTCAAGAGTTGAAAATTTGGGACAAAAACGAAATGCCTTTTCACCTTCAACAACATATCGCCCCAAACCTACCGCTGTCAATGCAAACCCATCTTCAGGTTTGATATGGCTAAATGGGTAATAATTGTAGGATTCAGCAACACCACTAATGTGAGGATAATATGTATCCCCGAATTGATTTCCAACAACCTCCTGTATTACAACTGCCATTTTTTCTTCATCTATTTTATAATTAATAGCTTCGATGTATGCCCTGGCTCGTTCGGAATAGACCGATGCGTAAACCAACTTAATGGCAGTTTTGCATTGCTCGAGGCGAACTTTTATATCGGAATGATTGTTTGGTAAAATATATGTTTCAAAAATTCCGGCAAATGGTTGAGTGAGAGAGTCTTCAAATAGACCGGATGACCTAATAGCAATTGGTGTTTTTATATGTTTTAATATCGATTTTAACCTTTTAATTAGCGATGTAGAAAGTCTCGATTTTGCAAAATATTTTCTAATATCGTTGTAACTGGTATTTTTTTTCACGAAAGTGTCAATGGAATTTCGCTCTCTGAAATACTCAAACTCTTCGGTACCAATTATTGATGTTTTCGGAGTTTTAATATTTATTCCCTGAACATTTTTCGAGAAATCGAAATTATAAATCAGGGTGTTTACAAAAGCTAAACCCCTACCCTTTCCGCCAAGCGAACCGTCTGACAGGCTAACAATATTTGTTTCGTCAGAAATTAAAGATTCCTCGAAAGGGATAATTTTACCAAGATTTTGTTCATTCCTAAACTTTTTGATAACGCTTGAAAGATATTCTCTTAAATCGTCGGGACTATCGAAATCACTAACTTTTGAGGGATTTAGAATTTTGGCAACCTGAATTTCGCCGCGTGCCATAAGCCAGGTAGAAAAATGATTTTTTTTAGCATGATGAAGCAAAGATTCGGCAGGAATTTCTTGAATTTTCTTCTCAAATTCTTTTAAGGATTTTGCCACTGCAATTTGATGCCCATTTTGGTTTCTATAAATAAAATTCCCAAAACCAAGATAGTGAGTTATAAAACTTTTTATTTCCTGAAGAAGATAATCAGAGTTTTTATTAATAAATGTCGATTTAAGTTCAAAAGCAATTTTGGAGTTTTCTTCTTCTGACGATTGAATAATTGTTGGGATAAATTTCATATTCTCCCTAACATATTTCACTAATTTTAAACCGGCATTTTCGTCAAGAATATTATCTTTTGGAAATTTCACATCAGTTATCATACATAACATATAATCTTGATATTGGCGGATAATGTTTATTGCATCTTCGTAGTTCGATGCAAGAATAATCTTAGGCCTTGCTTTGAGTTTCAGCAGCTTATAAAGTTCGTCGGTACTAACATCATCGATAACTCTACGAGTCTGTTCCAATACAATTTTGTATAAAAGAGGTAAATATTTCGAATAATACTTAGCCGAATCTTCAACCAAAACAATAACCCTGACTAAACCAATTTTTGTATCGTTTTCGATATTAATCTTATCTTCTACAATTTTTATCATTGCAAAAAATATTTTGGAATCGCCATTCCAAACAAAAACCTTGTCGATTGACGGAAGCTCAGCACTCTGATAAATTTCAAGGTCTCTGTTGCTATTAAGGAGTAGAAATATTGGAATGTACTGATATTTTTCTTTAATAATTTTGCTCATTTCAATAGGAGCTTTTTTATCTACTCCAAGCATAAAAATTATCAAATCGTAGTGTTTTGAATTAAGTTCATTCAGAACTTCTTCTATTGTTGAAACTCCTGAAATTCGAGGCAATGAGGTCAAATTCAGTTGACTATATTCACCGAGAACATGTTCAGAAAATCGACCGTCTTTTTCAATACTGTATGCATCATATAAATTTCCGACAAGCAAAATTTCTTTTACTTTAAAGGGCATCAAATCGTGATAAATATCTCTGTTGAAGTTGCTTTTGTTGAGAAAACGCTGCATCAGTTTTCTATGACTTTCGGGATATTCTGTCTCCTCGTTTATTGCAGCTGTAGCAGATAGATTTTGCGCTTTGCTGCTTATCATTTTTTTTGCAATCATGCTATTTAAATAGCCAGTTACTAATCCGGCTAAATTCCCAATCAAATCTCTTTCTTCTTTCAAAAAAGGACCTTCATCTATCTCTACAAATTCTTGAGTATAATAAACTTCTATTGTACCTTCCTGTAGATCAATTGTTTCAAATTTTTTTCTTTGAAGCCATTTTGTTTCTATGAAGCTTGATGTTTTCGCCACATAATTCCCAAATTTTATCCGAGCTACCGTGAATTCCGGATATTGCCATGCAGGAGGTAAAATGGAACAGATTTGAGAAAGTGTTTCCTCAATAGTTTTCCCTGACCTAATAATTTCGGAGGTACGATTTATTGCCGCAAGTTCTTTAAGTCGTTCGTCTTTTTCTGCAAGCAGCCTTTTAATACCTTCGGTCGATTTATATATTTCCATGATTTAAAAATATCTAAAATTTTTACTTTTTCAAAGCAAAATGATTTTGTTTGTATAGAGAATTTATTTCTACAATTTAACTTACTTCGGATATTTTGCAGTTACATTAAATCCCAAACCAATAAATGAGGCCTCTTCCCAATCTCCCTGACTTGCTTTTCGAGAAAAAATTGGTCCATTTGCAAAACTTGCGGCAAAATACAAACCTTCTTCTCCCAAATCTTTTATCCACTCCAAAGCTATAATAAAGTCCTCTTCTACATATATATTATGTTTTTTTAAATCGAATGAAATAGCACCATATTTAATTTGTGTTGTTAAATAAATGTTTTCTGTCAGAATATTTTCAAAAGGCAAATCATCTTCTATGGTGTAAATATTTAACCTGAAAATCAAACTATCATATTCGTTTTGAGTTATATAAAAATTAAAATTCTCGACGAATGTTGGTGCATTTTTTATGTTTATACGAATTCCGACTTCATTGCCAAGAATATTGCTTGAAAATCCGGCTTGCATCATTCGCGACTGTGCCTGACTTCCTAAAATCTTAGTTTTGAATTCTTTGGGTAAAACTACAATCTCTTCAATTTTATAGTTTGCTTTTTCCAAAACAATTTTTTGCTTTCCTGAATAGTTTTGTCGCATTTCGGAAACTATAAATGCCTTTGTTTTATATCCAATTATAGAAAATTTCAAACTATCCATATCGAACTTTTTGTCAAGAATAATTGAAAAATTACCGTTTTCGTCTGATACTGTTCCAATATTTTTATTGATTATTCCGACATTTACGAAAGCTAAAGCTGAATTAGTTTTTCTGTCGATGATTATTCCTTGAATTTCGACCTGAGAAAAAGCAGAAATTTGGGCAAGGAAAATAATCAGAACGAAATTCAATTTGAAATTCATTATTTTTTTTTTAAATCTATTTCCACAAACGAAGAAGTGCAATTTCGATTGCAACAAAAAGCAAACTAATAAGGATGAAGAGTTTCCACAATTGCTTACCCCGACTCTTTTGCGAAAGCTTTTTTGTGAGCGTCTCATCTTTCGAATCAACTATCGAATAATTATTCAAGCCATAAGCATTTATCAATTCTGCAAGTTCATTTTTTGAGAAATAAGTTAGTTCTGATTCTTTCCTATCGTAATTGAACGATATTCCATCAATAATTTTTTCGTTGGAATAGATTTCGAAATTATCAGCTTTTTTGATGTCTTTTCCTATGAATAGTTTTTTGCTTGAAATGGATTGTTGCGATGGCTTAAATTCTATAGTCTTTTTGAAATCAGTAATTTTCAAACCATTAAAATTATCAATTTTTAATCCACTAATATCAACTGATTGAGTTTCACCAATAGTGTAATATAAATTATTAGAAATTTGACTGTTAAGTGCAATATTATAAAATGTTGGGACAAAAATTGGGTGAGTAACAAAACTACTGTATTCTATATCTAAAGGAGAAGAGAATACATAAATTTTGCCCTTGGCATAAACTGCCGAACTTAAAGCAGAATTACCGTTTCGACTTCTAAGCAAACTCAAATCGTTTGATCTTGACTTTTTTGTGAAAATAAATTGCTTATAAATTTCAGGCAAACTAACTTTTTTGTTATTGTTTTTAAAAACATTATTGTAAATCAAATTGTCGTAGTCGATGAAAGTGATTGAGTTTTTTGTGCTATCAATTGATAAAATTTCGTTTATTGAGAGTTTGTTGAATAAAAGATTGTAACTTTCGATATCTCCCTCAATATCAGGAATAAAAACAACTGTACCGCCATTAGAAATAAAATTGCTTAATTCGTGAACGAATCCGGTTGAAAACCTACTTAATCCATTCACTATTATCACATCAAATGTTGAGAAACTGGAAAAATTAATACTCTTTTCGAAATTGTTGGTAATCGAAAAATAATCATCGTCTTTAAAAAGAGTTGAAATATATTTATTTTCTAATTCGGGATTTATTGCAAGAATTTTTATTTGTTCGGCAACTTTGTAGCTGAAATAGAACTTATTATCGTAGGTTATTGGGTAATCTGTTATTTCAATTCTTCCAAGAATTACCCCTTTTTTTGAATTGGTATAAGACAATTTTACAATTTCCGAATTGTTACTTTCAATATTGAAACTTGCTATAGATTTCAATGAATCATCTAAAAACAACTTCATAGGGATATTTTGATAGTTCTGATCTGAATTGTTTTTAATTCTTACAAAAAGTTCCTCGGCTTGATTAAATTTTCGCCCTGGAATTTCGAACCAACAAGAATCAATAAACAGATTATTGTTATCCTGGCTTTCAAGAGGCAGCACAAAAATATTGTAGTTTGTGTCGTTTTTTAGCTTTGCAAAATCAGTTGAGCTTTTCTGAAAATCGGAAATTAAAAATACACTTTTATTTATTTCCTTTGAATTATTTGCAGCAAGCCAGTCGTTTTGACGCAAAACTATCTTAGAAATTTTCCTGTGAGTTGGGCTTAATTCAATTTCCGCAATATTTTGCAGCAATTTTTCTTTACTCACAAAATGCTGATGCTTAGCCTCAAAATCGTTTGTGAGTAACAAATATTTTGTTTCGGCACGAAAAGCATCGGCAACCGAGACTGCTCTGTTTTTTGCAATATCTATCAATTTTCCGAGCTTTGCCTGGCCGTCCATACTGAATGAATTATCTATGTAAATAGACACAATGTCTTGTTCTTTAATCTTTTCTTCCTGCGAAAGCGGAATATAGGGCTGAGAAAATGCCAAAACCAAAAATACAATAAATAAAATTCTACATATCAAAACCAAAATATGCTTTAGCTGCGATTTGGCTTTGGTTTCTTGTTTTATACTTTTCAGAAATTCAACATTGCTAAAATAAACAACCTTAAATCTCTTAAAATTAAACAAATGGATAATAATCGGTATAAGTACCGCTGAAAGTCCAATCAAAAATGTTGGATATATAAATTGCATAATTATCTTAAATCAATTCAACAAATAGATGGCAAAAATAGAATAATTATAGTAAAATTTTGAGCTATTTGAAATTTGAATAATTGATTAATCATTTTGAGTTTTTAAGGGCGTTTCAAAAATATCTTATGTTATAGAACAAAAATATATTACTTTCGTTTTATTTAGAAAAAGTATCAAATTATAATTGTATTTATGAACAAATCTGAGTTCTAATGTTCTCAGTCAAAACACTCTAATATGAAGATTCTCAAATACACAATTTTTATTATTCTACTAAATATTTCAAATAATTTAGTTTTTGCACAAAATGTAAAAGCTTTGAAACTTGTCAAAATAAAATCTGACACCACCAGCTTGTATGAATATTCTTATACAAAAGCAGACTTGATATTTGAGGAGAAAAGCAAATATAGATATGTGAAATACAATTACGATAATTCAAATAAATTGATCACAATAGATTATTACGAAGATCTGGCTTTGTTTAGCAGTTCGTCGAAGGTGATTGAAGCTTCAAAAAAAAGAATAGAATGGGCAAATCCTGATAATACAAAAAAATCTCATACCATAACTTATGAATATAATGAACTAAATCAAGTAATTAAATTGATAAATTACATGGGCTATAGCAAATTTGTTTATGATAAGAAAAATAGAATTTCTAAACAAGTTTTTTACAACGACAATAAAATATCCTATTCGATTGATTATAAATATGATAAAAAAGGCAATTTGATTAACCATAAAAAATATCAAATTTCAGATTCCGGTGATAAATTATTAGACAATGAAACAATCTTTAAATACGATGATAAAATAAATCCATTTAAGAATTTCAATCTTATTCCTGGAAAATATACAAATCAAAACAATATTGTGAAAACTATTTCGAGAAATTTTTATCACCTTGCTGATATGAAGGATGATACAAATATAAGTGAGAATTTTTATAAATATAATGAGTTTGATTATCCAATTCAAAAAAATGGTGAAATGGAATATATTTATGAATAATTGCCCTATTCTTTTCAAAAATCAGACTATAAAACACATATAAATATGGGATACTATATTGATTTAAAGAGCATTAGTTTAGATAATTACAAGAATACTTTAAAAACTTCCTACTTACTTCCAAGTAGAAAAATGTTGCAAAAAAATATTGACCAAAATTTTGAACTTATTAAAAATCAGCAAATCGTGAATATTGAGAATTTATTTAATGTGCTGAAAACCAAAAAGAAATTGCAAATATTTTCAATTCAAAGTGGCGTAGAAACAGAATATTTGACAATACTTTTTAGAGAAATAAAAAGCAATCGACCAAATCCCACTAAAATAAAAGATTTCTCTAATATTTCTGAAGAATTAGTTTTGAAGTTAGAAAACTTAGGAATAAAAAACATGCTTCAATTATTTGATAAAATCATAAGTCCACAAAGCCGTAAAAATCTATCGCAGCAAAGTGGAATTAATGAAGATGATATTTTGAAAATTGTCAAACTATGCGACCTTACCCGAATTAGGTGGGTGAACCACACATTTGCTTTTGTGCTTTATGAGGCAAAATTCGACAGTCTTGAAAAAGTAGCAAATGCTGATTATAAGGAATTATACGAAAGCATAAAGTTGCTGAACGAAAAACGACAATTATATAAAGGAAATATTGGCTTAAACGATATGAGAATTTGTGTTGAAGCTGCCAAAAATGTATCGTTGGATATTGAATATTAGACTTGCAAAGAAAAAAATATGCGTACAATACTTTTATTTACTTTTATAACTATCTGGCTTTCACTAAATGCACAGAATATAGTAATAAATGAATTTATGTCATTAAATAATTCTACAATTGTCGATGAGGATGGTGAATTTGTTGATTGGATAGAATTATTTAATAATAGTAATTCTGCTATAAACTTAAATAATTATAAAATTAGCGATGATACTAATAATACTGACAAATGGATTTTTCCTGAAATCTTGATTGAACCTTCTGGTTTTGTATTAATTTTTGCTTCCGGAAAAGATAGGCCAGATCAATCATTTTTACATACGAATTTCAAAATAAAATCCGAAGGAGAATATATAATCCTATCTAGTCCGGCGGATTCAATTATTGATATTGTTGAACCTATTTCTTTGCCTGCGGATAAATCATTTGGCCGTCTTATTGATGGAATTGATAAATGGGTTTCACATTTTCCATCAACCCCAAATTATTCAAATAATAATAAATATCCTGAAAGAAAAATTAAGTATTCAAAAAAACCAGGATTTTATTCTTCTCCTTTTTTTCTAAGGCTGAATTGTGAAGATACAATCTATTATACTTTAAATGGATCTGAACCAACAATTAATTCATCAATTTTTTCTGACTCAATATTTGTTTCAAATACTTCTGAAAATAATATTTCATTAATTCCTACAAATCCTATTCCCTATTCTGAAAACTATAGAAGTAATCGACTATCCGGATGGCAAGCACCTGCAAATAATATCAACAAAGCTACAATTATTCGTGCAAAATCGTATAGAAACAGCACTGCAACCAGCAAAACACATACCTACTCGTATTTTACAAATGATTTTTATTATACCTTTCCTGTAATTTCATTAATTTCCGATAGTTTAAACTTCTTTGATGATACATCGGGAATTTATGTTCCGGGAATATATTTAGATTCAAATAATATTGATTGGACAGGAAATTATTACCAAAGGGGAGACAACTGGGAAAGAGTCGGGAATATAGAATATTTCGATACATCTGGCAATATTGAGATTTCTCAAAATATTGGATTTCGAATTCATGGGCAAAAATCGAGAATGGCTCCCCAAAAATCGCTTCGTATTTATGCCAGAACCGAGTATGGTAAGCCATATATTGATTATCCGTTTTTCGATGAAAGAAATTATTGGAGCTATAAGAGATTAATTCTTCGTTGCTCATATACATCTTGGTGGCGACGAAACACACTTTTTCAGGATGATCTAATCCATACAATTGTTTCTGAAAGCTCTTCTACTCTTGACGTTCAAATGACAAAACCTTCAATATTGTAAATTAATGGGGAATATTGGGGAATTCATAACATAAGAGAACGACAAGATGAAAATTATTTAGAATCGTTGCATGGGATCGACAAAGATAGTGTTGATATTATTTGTGGAAATTTGTCGGTTGAGAATGGTAGTGCTGAAACCTATATTGAACTTATAGAATTTATTGAAACTCATGATATCTCATTATATGAAAATTATGAATATCTAAAAACAAAAATAGATATAGATAATTATACTGATTATATAATATTTGAATTGTATTTTGGAAATTCAGATTGGCCTCCCAATAATGTAAAAATGTGGCGTCCACAAACACCCGATGGTAAATGGAAATGGCTGTTTTATGACTTAGATGCATCATGCGATAATCATTCTTTAAATAACTTCATTAGATTATTTGATAAAAATAACCAAGCATTATTTTTTAATGAAATAATTAAAAATCAGGAGTTTAAAAACCAGTTTTTAAATAGATTTTTGTATCATCTTAAAAACACATTTAAGCCTGAACTGCTCAGTCAAACGATTGATAAATTTGTGCAATTATATAAACCTGAGGTGGCAGAACATATTTTACGATGGGGAAATCCATTTGATATGGAACATTGGGAAGAAAGCTATAATCATTTATACATTTTTTTTAATAAAAGACCCTGCATCATTAAGGAACAAATTATTGACTTCTTTGATTTAGATACCCTCAAATTTGATTGTTCATATTATATTAGTCCATCAATTGACAGTTTATTTCCTTTTGAAGAAAGTGAAATAGTAATATCTCCAAATCCATGTTCTGAAAGTTTAACTATATCAATTGAAACCAATGCTAATTTATATGGAGATATTACAATATTCACAAATACCGGGCAACAAGTATATCATGAAAAATTCAAAAGTAATAGAAAGCAAATAAATATTAGACATTTTTCAAATGGCATATACTTTATTCATTTGAATTGCGATAACATTATAAAAGTTAAAAAACTACTAATAAACAAATAGCTAAAAAAAAGAAAATTATATAAACATGCTGTGAAAATTTGTGTAGAAGCAGCAAAAAATCCTTCACAGGATATTGAATATTAAATGAAAAAAGCAATAATAATTGGTGCAACAACCGGCATAGGAAAGGCTCTGGCAAACATCCTGATTGCTAAGAATTATAAAGTTGGCATAACGGGCAGACGAACGAATTTACTTGTTGAATTAAAAAATGAGAATCCTAAGAATTTTGCTATTCAGGCTTTTGATATTACTGATATTAACAATATTTCTAAACATTTAGAAAAGCTTGTCGATAAATTGGGCGGACTTGACTTGTTAATAATTAGTTCGGGAATTGGCAATATAAACGACAATTTGGATTTTGAATTGGAAAAGCAAACCATTGACACAAATATTTTAGGATTTACAGCAATTGCCGACTGGGCATTTAATTATTTCGACAATCAAAAATTTGGTCATCTCGTAGCAATTTCTTCTATTGGTGGACTTCGAGGAAACTGGCAAGCACCAGCATATAATGCGAGTAAAGCATTTCAGATAAATTATTTGGAAGCTTTACGACAAAAATCGAAAAAGCTTAAAACTAAGATTATAATAAGCGACATCAGGCCGGGATTTGTAGATACAAATATGGCAAAAGGCGAAGGATTATTTTGGGTTTCATCAGTAAACAAAGCCGCTAAACAAATTTTCAGAGCAATAAAAAATAAACGAAAAATAGTTTACATAACAAAACGATGGAGACTAATTGCTATACTTTTGAAATCTTTGCCGAGGCAGATTTATGATTTGATGTAATAATTTGTGTTCATTATTTTAACATTGAAATTTTATTAAGAACAAAGATTGTTTACTAATCACTTTGTTTAATAATGAAATAAAAATTAACAAAGTTTTTCAAACGAAAGCTAATTTAAAATCCATAATTAGTGTCCAAAAAAAGCAAATAAGCCAGCAAACCAAACAAATAAATAATTCAATAAAATACTTTTCAAAAATTTCATTTTCAAACACAACTGTATTTTACACATTATCAGAATATTACAACAAAATAAAATTTCAAAAAATATTTGGAAGAAATATTCATAAACAAATTAAAGAATTTGGTTGTTAGTAATAAATGTAGTTAATTCGCAGTCTATTTTTTTAATTAATATCTATTTTTATGAACATTTTTGTTGCAAAGTTAAATTACGATACTGAAGAGACCAAACTCAGAGAGGCTTTTGAGGTATATGGGGAAGTTGATTCCGCTAAAATTATTTCTGATAAATTTTCTGGGCGCTCTAAAGGTTTTGGTTTCGTTGAAATGCTAAACGATGAGGAAGCTATGACAGCCATAGCAGAATTGAACGATAGTGAACTCGATGGAAGAACTGTTGTGGTTAAGAAAGCCAAACCAAGAGAAGACAATAGAAGATAATTGAAGCAATAATGGCAAACAATTAATCTGTCAAGATAAAAAATTGTAATTTGTACTAAATGAGCGGTTTCTGAAAGAATATTTTCAGAAACCGTTTTTTTTTGTCTCTTTTTCTGATTTACAAATAAATCTCAAGTAAGCGAACTTCAGTTTTTGTAGAAATAGAATAATTCTTCAACGAAGCCGGCAAAAGAACAGTCTCCCCCATCGAAATATTTACCTCTTGATTGTTGCAAGAAATTGTGCCTGAACCTTCAACGCACATATATATCACGAATGAATCTATAGAAGTAATATCTTTTTCGACAGATTTATTCAATTTCAAAATGTTGCATGTAAAGTACTTACAGGATTCGATTTCCGAACAAGAATTTGTATTAGTTTCATATTTTGATTTATAATTTTGATGAAAACTATAATCAATTGCATCAACAGCAAGTTCGGTATGTAATTCGCGGGAGTCTCCATTTTTATCGAGCCTGTCCCAGTCATAAATTCTGTAGGTAATATCTGATGTTTGCTGAATTTCAGCCAATAAAATTCCCTTGCCTATAGCGTGAACTCTTCCTGCAGGAATAAAAAACACATCTCCGCTTTTCACTTTCTCGGAATTTAGAATTTTTCCTAAACCTTTATTTTCGAGATGTTTGAGGTAAATATTTTTATCAATTTCCTGATTGAAACCAGAAATAAGCTCTGAGTTTTCATCAGCCTGAATTATATACCACATTTCTGTTTTCCCTTTCGATTGGTGGCGTTGGTAAGCTAAACCATCATCGGGGTGTACCTGAATCGATAACACATCGCTGGCATCAATAAATTTTATGAGCAAAGGAAATTCAGAACCAAAAAATTGGTAAACTTTCTTACCAACAAGTTTGTCATTATAAATTTCAATAAGTTCGGTCAGACTCTTATTTTTTAAAAATCCGTTTGAAACAACTGAAATACTATTTTCTACACCGGAAATTTCCCATGACTCGCCGCAGTTGTTTGTTGCAGAAATATTTTTATTTAGTAAAGTTTTTAGTTTTGTCCCACCCCAAATTTTATTTTTCAGGATTGGCATAAATTTTAATGGATAAAGGTTTTTCATTGCCTTAAATTATTTGTTTAGAAACTTGCCGACATTAATAAATTTCCCATTACATTTCAATATCGACAACTGCTTTTTCGTTAGCAATTTCGTTCAAAAAATTGAGCACTTTTTTGTGTTCAGGATGCTTGCTGTATATTCCGAGAGTTTCGGTGTTTTCAAATTCAGAAATCAGAACTATATCGAATGCCGATGGAGATTTACTGAAATTTAAACCCACTTCATAATATTTTATTTCGTTTATTTTTTCTTCCAGTCCTTCCAATAATGATTTGAGCTTTTTAGCATTTTGCAGCTTTAGCCTTTCGCTTTCATGCTCTTTCAGCCTCACCATTACTATATGTTTTATCATTTTATAAAATTTAGTTCATCAATAAATTTTTATTAATTTGCGAAGATATTAATTCTAAACAAAAAGTAATGTTAATTGTAGGAATAGCAGGCGGAACAGGCTCTGGAAAAACAACGGTTGTGAAAAAAATTATTGAACTTCTTCCGCAAGATGAAGTTACAATTCTTTCGCAAGATTCATACTATCGCGACAATAGTCATTTGCCAATGGAAGAAAGACAGGAAATAAATTTTGACCACCCAAAATCGGTTGAGTTTAAGCTACTTATAGAGCATTTGAAGATGCTGATTGATGGACAACAAATTGGTCAGCCCATCTATTCTTACCTGACCTGTACACGTTCCGATGAAACTATTCCCACCGATCCGAAACATGTTGTAATTGTTGAAGGAATTTTAAGTTTGACTAATAAAAAACTTCGGGAATTACTTGATATAAAAGTTTTTGTAGATGCCGATGCCGATGATAGGCTTATAAGAGTTGTGAAACGCGATTTGGTTGAAAGAGGTCGTTCTGTCAATAAAGTTTTAGAACGATACGAAAATACTGTTAAACCAATGCACTTGCAATTTATCGAACCTTCAAAAAGATATGCAGATATTATAATTCCTCAAGGGGGAAACAATAAAGTGGCAATCAATATTTTAGCCTCTACTATTGAAAAATATTTGAGCGAAAAACCTGAACAGAATTAATTTTTGGTTTGGAGATTTGACGATTTCTTTAAAATGACTACTAATAACAGCTAAATGACAACAAATTATGATGTTAAGTAAAATAAAATTAGAAAACGTATTGTTTCTTGATATAGAAACAGTACCACAATATCAGAATTTTGAATCAGTTCCAGAAAATTTTCAAAATCTTTGGGAAAAGAAGTCGGAGTATTTCAGAACAGAAGAGCAAAATGCAGGAGATGTGTACGCACGTGCCGGTATTTATGCAGAGTTTGGCAAAATTGTTTGTATCTCGGTTGGTTTAATTAATTTCAAAAACACCAATAAATATCTTAGGCTCAAATCTTTTTATGGTGATGATGAAAAAAATTTGCTTGAAGAATTCGGCGAAATGCTTTCTAAACTTGCTCAAAAAAAAGATATTATTTTATGTGCCCACAATGGGAAGGAATTTGATTACCCATATATTGCCCGCCGCTGCCTAATCAATGGATTGAAACTTCCAAATATTTTAGATATTGCCGGCAAGAAACCTTGGGAAGTCAGACATCTCGACACTTTAGAGTTATGGAAATTTGGCGATTACAAAAACTATACTTCTCTAAATCTGCTTGTTGCAGTTTTTGATTTGCCATCGCCAAAAGACGATATTGATGGTAGTCAGGTTGGAGATATTTACTGGAATGAAAATGATATAAAACGTATTACAAAATATTGCGAAAAAGATGTTGTAGCAGTTGTCCAACTTTTCTTAAAATATCGAATTGAGGATATTATTTCGGATGAAAATATTGAAAGTGTAACTTATTAAATGCTAATTGGAAATTAGAAATTTGGTGAATGAATTTAGTTTTGTTGGCAATTTTCATTTTTTCTTAAAAGATTCAATTAATTCCTTTTCATTTTTATTGACAGCAATGAAATTAGGCCCAATAAAATCTTCATGCATAAAATTATAGTCCCTAAATTCAACAATTTTTGGGAAAATTTTTCCAACGAGATATCCAAATTCATTCAAAAGAGTATAAAAATCAATGAGTAATTTTTTCGTTGAAATATTTATATAGCCATATTCAAATTGTATGACCTTAATTCTTTTTCTTTCTAATAGATTCCGAAAGCCTACAATAGCATCGTATTCAGCACCTTCGAGATCAAGCTTTACAAAATCAATTTCATCTAATCCTTGTTCTATTGCAAAATCGTCTCCACTTGTCAGTTCTATGGATTGCAAATCTGTCGATTGATAAGAAATCCCTTTAATATCGTAAATAGATGAATGCGTGTGCGAATTGAAAATATTTATCTCCTTCGAGCAAGTTTCCGAAAATAGACCTTTGTTTATTGGAACAATATTTTTCTGTTCGCCTACTTTATTTTTCAATTGATTGAATGTATCGACTACCGGTTCGAAGGCAAAAATTTTACTTTGGGGATTATATTCTCTAAGCAATAAGCTGTAGTTTCCAATATTTGCACCACCATCAATAATTACTGCAGGATTAAACTTCGATATTTTTTTTAGAACTGTCAATTCTCCATTGCTATAAACATCGTGATTCCTATTTTCGTAAAGTCTATTTAAAGCCCTTCCGAATCCGGCAAGTTGCTTGAAAAATGAATTGTGTGTATTTCTTTTGAAAATTCGTTTTAATTCTTTCATTATATTTTATTAAAAATGCCTATCTCAATATATTGTCCAAAAGTTGCCAAATTTATATTTAATTTTCAAATATAATGGCATTTTCATTAAACATTAGCCTCGGATAAATATAATAAAAAGTCATTATCAAAACTAATTTCAAGATACAATCAATGTGAATTGAAACCTTTTCCTCATATTAAATATGGATTTTTAATTGGTTATGAATTTGCCAAACTAATTATTGGCGATAAACAAAATATTGATTTTGAACATTTTGAATATAAGTATGACGGTACTTTTTCGATAGGTTTATTTCTAGACAATCCTATTCTATTAAGTGATTTTTCTTTGCACACAGAGGTGTATTTTGCAAAACATGGCTATTCGTTTAATACATTTGTATATAATGAAGATATTGATTTTGTTGCTAATCTGTCTTCCTTAAAAGTTCCTTTTCTTATTAAATATGCTTATCCCTCAAATAAAATTCGCCCTTTCATAAACATGGGTATAGTTGGAACATATTTTATTAAAAATGAAACCCTACTTTATAAAACTACGATTTCAGAAAATACAATAGAAATAAATGATATGGAAAAAACTTCAATAATTAATGATATTGAAATAGGCTATAGCATTGGAGGTGGTATAGAATACAAACTCAATTTCAAAAACTCACTATTTTTTGAATTAAGATACAATAATCCCTATAGTGGTGGAGATTCTGAGTTTCTTGGAATTTCTACGTTTAACGTATTTACAGGAAAAAATTTCTAATAATGAGAAATCTAAAAGTTTTAAATAGGATCAATAAGAAAATGCAGAAATTTTACTAGTAACTGTAAATAAATATATACTCTTTTATATATATGTAATCGCCTTTTAAACAGCCTATAAATAAATATAAAATAATAAATTAACAATTCCTAAGGGTTTTAAATAAATCATTCAAAATGTGCGGAGATATTTTTTTATTTTCAAGGGGTAAAAGTTGCGAATGGCCACAGTTTATTTAAACACCGATTTTCGCAGCCATAATTTATACCTAATTTTGTTTTGTTATACTTTCTAAAAAAATTGGTTGTGTCACAACTGGAAATTTGTGATTACACTAAAATATGGAAATCTGAAATCTGTCTGGACAGAAATAGCTCTACTGCGAAGAATTTCTAAGGCTAATATCAAGCTCTAAAAGCAAAAAATTCAATCCTCGAACCAAATTTTTGAAAATTATCAGGCATACCAAAACATTGAGTATAAATCGTTTAGTTTAAATGTGATTGAGCTCAAGACATATTCTGTTTCGGTAAAAACTAAAAACAAACATTCCG
>JABHKC010000063.1 GCA_018692315.1 Bacteroidota bacterium
AAAATACATTCCGGCAGTATCAACAACATATGATGGATAAACCGAGCCATCGTTCCATTGATAAGTTGAGTTCGTGAAAGTTGCATCAAGAATCAATGAATATCCATCGCAAATAGTTTGGTCCGGACCAAGGGTAAAATTCGGAACTTCAATAATATCAACATTAATATTATCATTGTCGGTTCCGCAAGAATTAGTAACTGTAACAGAATAGGTTCCGGCATTTGTAACATCAATGGTTTGAGTAATTACTCCTGTTGACCAGAAATAAGTTGTTCCGTTTTCGCCCGCATCTAAAGTAAGGGTGTTTCCATTACAAAGCTCAATGTCCTGACCAAGAAATACATTCAATGGCATATCGTATTCTACTTCTATACTGGTTGATTCTGTGCAATTTGCAACTGTAACATTTACTACAAAAGTGTCTGAATAAAGTGCAATAATTGTTTCTGTAGATTCGCCAGTGTTCCATGAATATCCAGGCGTACCAAAAGTGGAAGTTACAGTGGCATCAAGAGTAATTGGGCTCGTGGCACAAATCCCCGAAACGTTCACTCCGAGATTTGGTTCTATTTCGTTGTATTCCACCACTATACTTTCAGAAATTGTTCCACAATCATTAGTAATTTCAACTGTGTAAGTCCCAGGTTTATCAATCAAAAATGTTGGCAGAGTATCTGTGTAAGTGTATGTTCCCAAATCAGCAGTCCAAAGAAAAGTGCAGCCATCGTTGTATGATAAATCGTATTCCATTGTGCTATCAGAACAGAGAATTGCTGGACTCGGGCCAAGGTTTGCCCAAGGTAAATAATTAACAGTTATGGTTTCATAAACTGTATCTGAAAAATTTGCATTGAAGGAAATACATTGAACGACATATGTTCCCTGTTCGTAAATAAAATAGGGGTTAACATCAATATGGTTTTGCCAAATAGGTAGATTTGATGGATAGTTAAAATTCCAATGAACCGAATCTATATATGTAGTTCCAAGATGAAAATATGTTGTATCTGTAAAACAGCTTGTTTCTATTGAAAATTCAGTAAAGAAGAAAAAGCTTGAATTAAATGTAGGCAAGCCATATTGGCATTTTTCACTATATCCTGTTGTAGGAATATCTAAGGAAACAGCTTGTAGATTTATTATTGGTATCACAGAGTTAGGATTCTCAATACAAGCTAACCATGGTTGATTATATATTGTCAAATATATTTTCTGATCTGGTGCAAGTTGAAGAGCACCACCCCTTCCGTTTAATTGCCCAATAACTTGATATGAATTGAGAAAGTTTGTAACATTTGGTAGTTCTGATAAATCCCATCTTCGAATATCGGCATTGCTAATATCAAACCAATCAGTGGCATAAAAGTAATGTTCGTCTGATGAAAACTCACAGCCATAGGCACTATAGCCATTAATTAAAACCGGATTTGATAATATTCCGGTAGTATTATCAAAATCGAATAATTCGTAATATCCGGGGTACTCAAAAACACAGTTTGCTATTTTGCTACCGCTTGGCGAAGATTTTAAATAACCTGCATATTGTACTCCCGAACTAATTGATGTTCCAACGTTACTGCTAATATACGAACTTGTGTTTATTCCTGTACTTGTAACTGGGTATGAACGAAATGTGTTATTTCCCCATTCGTGCACTATTACCCATACATCATACCCATTTGAATGATTCACAGCAGTAACTTTTTCCGGTGAAGGATTAATCAAAGATATATTTTTTTCCAGAATATCAACATCACCCATACCTCCATTTGCAGTCATATCAACTCGTGAATATGCTAAGCCTCCAACAGAAAGTCCTGACTCTACCGTAAAAATATAATAAGTATTTACGTCTAATGGTTTTGGTATAATTACAGCCGATTGGGATGAAGAAGGATCTCCTGTTAATCCGTAGCCATTTGGCATTTGGTTCATATTTGCATCCCAAACATATGTTCCATCGCTGAAAAACAATAAATTACCATTTGCATCGCTAATAGTAGCAACTCCTTCAAGAGTATTCATCGGACTTCCTCCAAAAGCAACTGGAGTGTTCGAGCTATTATTCCATGTAACGCCGGCATGATTTCCGAAATACCAGTTTTTCCCTTCGCCTCCTTGTGCAAAAATGTTGGCTGTAAAAGCAATTATAAAACAAAATGCAATAATTTTAGCTTTCATAATATTTATTTGTTCAAATATATGAAATATTTTGATTCATTAAAAAGAAAACCGGTTTGAAAATAATATTTCCATTTTGTAAATCTATTCGAATAAAATAAACCCCCATAGGATATTTCGAAACGTCTAATTCTATGTTTTTTGTTTTATTTTTTTCGGTATAAATTAAT
>JABHKC010000064.1 GCA_018692315.1 Bacteroidota bacterium
AAAAAATCCCTGAATTTCAGGGATTTTTTTGTTTGGTAGATTTTTAAGTTTTAGGTCAAGCTCTTTTCAAAAAAAACAATTCCAAATATTTGGTTCACTAAAACTATTTATTGTTTCAATTAGAAACTATATACTAATGAAAGTATAAATTTCAAATTAGAAACCGCTTCTGAATAGTTTACTGTTCCGTCATCGGCATACATTTCTTGTAAAGGTTTGTCAATATCAAGTTTGCCATAGTTCACAGAAGTGTGTTCTAATTCAAGTCCAATTTTTGTTTTTCCCGAAAGGAAAACAACTCTTGGTGCAAGACGATACATATAATCAACATCGAACCAGCGTCCTACCTGACTACCTGCAACTATTGCCTCGGCAGCTCCCAGGTTTTGAGAATATCCGCCAAATAATCCATACTGCATTTTCTTTCCATTGGTATGGAAATCGACCCAACCGGTTAATGTTGCTATAGGAACATATTCGAAATTATTGTACAAAATGTTTTCAGTAGTGTATTCTCTATTAACCATGGCATAACCGCCCATCATAACCATATTGTCGTTGTTTTGTCCGTATTTTGCCCAAAGTTTCAGCGTGAATGGGCTTGTTTTAATTTTGCAGTATCCTAAAGCAGAGATGCTGCTAACAGTGTTTTCCCCGGCTTCGTGAAAAAATCCATCCTCAATAACCAGAGTTTTTGCATTGATAGCTCCTCCCAAAACAAACAAATTGCTTCCATTTGATTTCTTATATTGAATTTGTGCATGAGCTTCAGGAATTACAGCTTTTTGCATAGAAACATTTCCTTTATTTTTGAAAGTTCCTTGCGACAAAATAGCAGCCATGAACTGCATATCACCAAATTGTTTAATGAATCTGATTTGTGGATTTCTCGAAAGAGGATTGTATGGAAGCCCTGCACCAAAGGAAACAGTTGATGCGTAACAATCTGCTATCCACAAAGGGTGCCAGTACTGACCAGCCCAAAGTTGAGTTGTTCCCCAATCTAATTTTAGTAGCGCATGTCGCATTCTTATGGAATAGTAGCTTGCACCAGAAACTCCGTAAAAGTCAACTTCAATAAGTCCAGAAGTTTTAGCACCAAATGCGTCTGGTCCTGTAATTTTCCCTCTTATTCTCGTAACTAATGACGAAATAGTAAAATTTGGATCAGCATTCAGGTCATTTCCAAGAGAGTCGATATTTTCTGCCAAAGGTGTTAAATAAAGAGCACTTTCTCCTCTTGCCGAAAAAGCAGCTCGACTGTTGAATATTGCATCGTTTCTAATGAAACCGGAAAGTTTAATCCCAAATTTGCTTTCTTCCTGAGCATTTGAAATAAACAGCATTGATAATGCCAAAAAAGTTAGTAATAATTTTCTCATAATTCTTAGTTTTAATTAATTTCAAATGATGCAAGATATTACTTATAGCTTATTTTAAGCATGACAAATGTCATTGTTTTTCGAGTCCAAAACATCCGATTTCAATTTAGTATTTTGCTTAATGTTTTTTTGAATTGGCAATTTCATATTATAAAAAATACAAGGTGCAACAATCAAATTAAAATAGAAGTCATTAAAATTATGATAGAAAAATTGAAACTCAAACAATATATTCCGCAAGTTGTGGCAATAGCTATTTTTCTTTCATTATCAATTATTTATTTCAATCCTTTATTAACTGGCAAAAAAATTAAGCAAGACGATATAGTTAGTTTTCGGGGAATGTCGAAAGAGATTGTTGATTTTCGTAACGAAACCGGAGAAGAAGCATTGTGGACAAATGCAATGTTTGGAGGAATGCCGGCGTTTCAAATTTCTGTAAAATATAGTTCGAACCTTATAAAAAAGATTGATAGCTTTTTGAAATTAGGCTTACCACATCCGGCAAATTTGCTTTTCTTGAATTTTCTGGGTTTTTATATTCTGCTTCTTGTTTTGAGGGTTGATAAATGGCTGAGCATTGGTGGTGCTATTGCTTTTGCTTTTTCCTCTTATTTTTTTATTATAATTGATCTTGGGCACAATTCTAAAGCTAATGCAATTTCATATATTCCATTAGTTTTTTCAGCCTTAGTTCTCATTTTTAACAAAAAGTATTTTTGGGGAGGCATTCTGTTTTCAATATTTTTTGCCTTAGAAATTGGTGCTAATCATTTGCAGATAACTTATTATCTGGGTTTTATTGTCTTTTTCTTTCTGTTGTCAAAGCTGATTTTTGCATTAAAAAACAATGAAATTCGTGCATTTGCAAAAGCATCAGTTATAATTCTTGTGGCATCAATATTTGCAATAGCTACAAACATTTCTTTACTATGGACCAGCTTTGAATATTCGAAAGAAACCATTAGAAATGGCTCAGTTTTGCAATACAAAAATGTTAGTTCGACTGGCTTGGAAAAATCGCATATAACTGCATGGAGCTATGGGCTTTTAGAAACGGTCAATACAATTATACCCGGTTTAACCGGAAATTCGTCGGAAGAAAATCTGGAGAATTGTATAAATACGAATTTGTATGTTTCTGAAAACGAAATAGAAATTGGCGATAAGCAAAACAAAATTCCGTTATATTGGGGCAATCAGCCATACACCGGCGGACCAAACTATTTTGGAATAAGCATTTTTTTCTTTTTCCTGTTAGGAATTTTTATCCTGAAGCATAAGTTTAAATATTGGATTTTGCTTTTAATTTTGCTTTCAGTTTTGCTGGCATGGGGCAAAAACCTTATGATTTTGACAGATTTCTTTATTGATTATATTCCTTATTATGAAAAATTCAGGGCTGTAACTACAATTTTGATTATTCCTCAGTTTTTGATTCCGGTTTTTAGTTTACTGACAATAAACCAGTTAATTACAAATTCTGCATTCAAATTGAAAAATATCAGATATTTGACAATTACGTCAGCAATAATTGCCGGTTTCATAATATTTTTATTGCTGTTCTCTAACTATATTTTTGACTTTTCAAGTATTCATGACAAAAGACAAATTCTGAAATTTTATGATTACGATTTTTTGGAAACAATAAAACTCGACAGAGCAAAATTATTATCAAATGATTTGTTGCGCTCGCTGATATTGATTTTAGTTGCAGCACTTTCAACTTATTTGTTTTTAAATGGAAAAATAAAAAAATCTGTAATTATCATAATTCTGACTTTTCTTTTTTTATTTGATTTGTGGACAGTGAACAGGCGATTTTTGAATAATGAAAATTTTACAGACGAAAAAAATGTAGTTGAACCCTTTGAAAAAACTATCGCCGATGAAACTATTTTGATGGATGAAGACCCAAATTTTAGAGTTTACAATAAAACTGTTGCGACTTTTAACGAGGCTTCTACATCGTTTTTTCATAAATCAATTGGAGGTTATCATGGTGCCATGCTAAGTCGATACAATGACATTGTCAAATATCATTTGAAAAAGAAAAGCAAAAATGTTTTCGATATGCTAAATACAAAATATTTTATTCTTAGAAAGGGTAACAGATATTTAGCTCGAAAAAATAAATCGGCGCTCGGAAATGTTTGGTTTGTAAATTTTGTCGAATTTGCCAAAAATCCAATTGAAGAATTTGAATTCCTTGATAGTTTTAATCCAAAAACCACTGCAATTGTAAATGAAATATTTGAAGACTACATTTCAGGAATTTCTTCTACAATTTCAGGCAAAGAGTTTATTAATTTAACGGAATACATGCCCAATTTTTTACAATATGAAAGTCGTTCGGAGCGAAAACATTTGGCAGTCTTTTCAGAAATATATTACGATAAAGGCTGGAATGCGTATATTGACGGGGAAGAAGCAAAAATTGTCAGGGCAAATTATTTGCTCAGAGCAATAGTAATCCCACCAGGGAATCATTTGATTGAAATGAAATTTGAGCCGAAATCGTTTTTTGTAGGTGAAACAATTTCTTTATTTTCTTCCGGAATATTAATACTTTTATTACTCATTGGCATATTTCAAGGTTTTTATAAAACTTCTTTAAAGCTAAATTAATCCGTATAGCAAAATAGGGGACTTCTGAAAATGCAAATTTATTCGTTGCTTCAAAATTTCAAAATCCTCATTTACAGTAGTAAACTGCGGTTTTGAAATTTCTTGCACCTTGAAATTTACTATTTTTAGAAGTCCTCAATAATAATTCAGGAAAATTTTAATGAAAAAATATTAGTTGTTTGTTGCAACAAGGGCTAACATATTTTAGTCTTTACTCAAAACCCGCAAATATGAAAAACCCAATCTTAAAAACCCCAATTAACTTAAACAACAAATGGGTTTGGTTAGCAACAATTTTGCTGATAACCATTGTTGTTTACTTCCCTACCTTTCAATTTGAATTGCTTAACTACGACGACGAAAGATTAATAATTAAAAACAAGTTGATTAAAGATTTTTCTTTTTATAGTTTGCAATTATATTTTGCTGATTATTACGACAACATTTATCAACCGTTTGTATTGATGTCATGGGCTTTCGATTATGCCATTGATGGATTAAATCCATCTGTTTTCCATATTCATAATCTTGTTTTACACTTGATTAACATTAGTTTAGTATTTTTCTTTATTCAACTTTTATTTAACGATAAACGAATTTCCATAATCACAGCATTTTTGTTTGCAATTCAGGCACTGCATATTGAGTCGGTAGCCTGGATTTCTGAAAGAAAAGATTTGGTTTATTCTATGTATTTTTTGTTGTCGTTAATTATGTATATTAAATATATTAAAACCTCACAGTTAAAGTTTTATGCTTTATCTATTGTTTTGTTTTTATTTTCACTCTTCTCAAAAGGTTTGGCAATTGCTCTGGCACCAACGATTTTTGCAATCGATTTCTTTTACAGACGAAAAATATTGAGTAAGAAAGTAATTTTAGAAAAAATTCCATTTCTGATTCTCGCAACAATTTTTGCAATAATTGGCAGTATTGGATTTTTTATTCACAATAAACCTTCGGATATATCAATTGTAGGCAAAATTTTGTCAACAGGATTCGTATTTTTTAATTATTTCACAAAAGTGATTTTCCCATACAAACTGTCAGCATTTCATCCTTATCCGGAAGAAATTGGAGGTTATTATTCAATTAAGTTTATTATTCTTACAATTTTGTCAGTTTTAGCAATAGTAGCTTTATTTCTATTAGCAAGAAAAAGCAGAAAGCTGGCATTTGGTGCACTATTTTTTATCGTTAACATTTTATTAGCTTTAAAATTGTCGCAGATAACCAATCTTGGTTTTATTATGGCTGACAGATATACTTATATTTCTTCTATTGGCATTTTTATTATAGTGGCTACATTTTTTATTCATTTACTAAAAAGATTTTCGAGATTCAAAATTCCGGTATTAGCAATACTGTTTGCCTATATGTTTTTTCATACTGCCATCAGTTCACAACATATATTTGTCTGGCAAGATAGTATTTCCATTTGGGATTCAATTGTAGAACAATATCCTGACAGATCGCGATTTTATAACAAGAGGGGAATGGCAAAGGTCGATAATGGTGATTTTAAAGGTTCTATTCAGGATTTTAGTGAAGCAGTAAATATTAATCCCAATTACGAAAAGGCATATTATTGCAGAGCTGATGCTTATGAAAAACTTAAAAAGTGGAAAATGGCAATTCAAGACTATTCAAAAATCATTGATTCTGATGTAAATAGTAGCAAAGCGTATTCACTCAGAGGTAAAGTATATGAAAAAACATCTAATTACAATAAAGCATTAATTGATTTTAATACAGCTATTGAGATAGATCCTAACCATCCAAAGCTATATGTACAACGAGCATATTTTTTTTACAAAACAGGAGACTATCAAGCTGCTATTCAAGATTATGACATAGCACTCGAAATTAAACCTAAGATGAAGATAGCGAAAAGACAGCGAGAGATGGTGTTGAGGAAATATAGAGAAAAGTCCTTTTTTTAATAATGTATTTGCTTATGCGGCTGATAATCAAGCCGTAAAAATAATGTTTGACTTTTTCTGAGAGAACAATTTTCGTTAATTTTTTACAAATCAACAAATAATTCGGATTGCAACAATAACAAACTAGTTGTGGTCTTAATCCAAAATGTATGATTATGGATAGTTATAAGCTTAAGAAAATCATAAATAATAATTGGTTTTGGTTGGCAACAATTTTAATATTTACCTTCATACTTTATTTTCCGACATTTCAATTCGAAATTTTAAATTACGACGACGATAGATTAATCGTAAATAATGAACTAATTCAAGAAATCTCTTTCAGGAATCTGAAATTGTCTTTCGCTGATTATTACGATAATATTTATCAACCTTTTGTTTTGATGTCATGGGCTTTCGATTATGCTATCGATGGTTTGAACCCAAGAGTTTTTCATATTCACAATCTTGTGATACATTTGATAAACATTTGTTTAGTATTTTTTTTTATTCAACTTCTCTTCAGTGATAAACGAATTTCCATTATCACATCATTTTTATTTGCTGTTCATTCAATGCACATCGAGTCTGTAGCCTGGATTTCGGAAAGAAAAGACCTTCTTTATGCAATGTATTTTTTGTTGTCATTAATCATGTATATAAAATATGTCAAGTCCTCACAGATAAGATTTTATGTTTTTTCTCTTGTTTTGTTTTTATTTTCACTTTTCTCGAAAGGTCTCGCTGTGGCATTAGCTCCTACGATTGTTGCAATCGACTTCTTTTTGAAACGAAAAATATTCAGCAAAAAAGTAATTATCGAAAAAATCCCATTTCTGATTTTTGCAATATTCTTCAGTATAGTGGGCAGTTTCGGATTCAATAATCTATCGAAAGCAGCAGACTTTTCACTTTTTGGCAAATTATTATCAACAGGATATGTATTTTTTCATTACTTCATAAAAATGTTTATCCCTTACGGACTTTCAGCTTATCATCCTTATCCTTCAGAAATAGAAAGCTCTTATCCTTCTATATTTTATCTTCTTAGTTTTTTGTCAATATTAATAATAATTACCTTAATTATTCTATCGAAAAAAAGCAGACGATTGGCATTTGGTGCAATTTTTTTTGGCATAAATATTTTTATTGCCCTTAGGATTTCGCAAATCACATCTGTTGGTTTCATCATGGCCGACAGATATGCTTATGTTTCTTCAATCGGAATTTTTATTCTTATTTCCGTTTTCTTCATATTTTTGATAAAAAAAATTCCGAATTTGAAAATCCCTGTATTTTCCTTACTAATTGCATTTATGATTATTAATATTTGGATTAGTTCCCAACATATTTTTGTTTGGGAAAATAGTATTTCAATATGGGATTCGATAATTGAAAAATATCCTGACAGGTCGTGGCCATATTCCAAAAGAGGATTGGCTAAAGCAGATTACGGCGATTATGAAGGAGCAATTTACGATTTTAGCAGTGCTGTTATAATAAAACCCGACTTCTACAAAATATATTACAATAGAGCAGAAACATATAGGAAATTGAAAATGTGGGATTTAGCTATTCATGACTATTCAAAAATTATTTATGATAATTCAGATTGTGCTAAGGCTTATGCATTCAGAGGGATTGCATATGAAAAATCTGATATGTACAAAAAAGCATTAAACGATTTTAACAAAGCAATAAAAATTGAGCCTGAATCTTCAATGTTATATTTACAACGAGCAATGTTAAAGACTAAAAAAGGGTACTATAATTCTGCAATTCAAGACTATAACATAGCACTTGCAATTCAACCTGACCTAAAAATTGCCAAAAATCAAAAATACATGGTTTTGGAAATCATAAAAAGAAACTACCTGCGAACAAATACTTTGGTTCAGAATTAATCTAAACTAAGTGTTATTTGTCGGTCCAAAAAAGTTCTGAAAGAATATAGTCTGAAACAAATTGACCTTCTGGTGTTAAAAAGCAATTGCCCTTATTCCAAACAAAATATTTATTTTCCTTGAATTTCTTTGCCTTTGCGAAAAAATCATGATAGAGTTTCTTGCCAAAATTTCTTTGCAAAAAGCTTAATTCAATTCCCTTATTTGTTCGCAAGTTTGTCATCAAATATTCATTATATTTTGTAAAAAAATCTAATGTTTCAATTTCAAAAGGAACTTTTCCTTCAGTAATAGATTTTATATAAGATGAAGTATTTGAAATATTCCATTGTCTCGACTCAATATTAAATGAGTGTGCCGATGGTCCAATTCCAAGATATTTTCCTTTAAGCCAATAATTTGAATTGTGTTTCGACTCGTAGCCCTTTTTTGCGAAATTCGATATTTCATATTGGATAAAATCATTTTGTTTGGTTTTTTCAATCAAAGTTGAGAATTGTTCAAAACATTGTTTGTCGTTAAGTTCTTTTACGATTCCTTTTCTTAAATAATTACTGAACACTGTGCCTTTTTCGTAGGTTAACTGATATGCTGAAATATGCTGAATATTTAAATCGAAAGCTTTTTGAAGATTTTTCCCCCATTTATTCAAGTTCATTTGTGGCAAGGAATAAATTAGGTCGATGCTAATATTATCGAATCCGGTAGTTTGACTATTTTCAACTGACTTTATAGCAGAACGTGCATCGTGCCTTCTATTCATAATTTTCAAATCATCGTTCGAGAAAGATTGAATACCAATGCTTAATCTGTTAATTCCTATTTTTCTTAATTCCTGCAAATAATCTAAATTTAGATCTTCTGGATTTGCTTCAAAAGTAATTTCCGGATTTTCAGAAATATTAAAAAACCTGAAAGCATGATCCAGTATTTTTCCAATTTTCGAACTGCTTAGAACCGAAGGAGTTCCACCTCCAAAATATATTGTATTTACACTATCAGAAGCCAAATATTTTTTCTGTAACTCAATTTCCTTAAGAAAAGCCTCAATTAATTCATCTTTTTCTTTTTCAGAAACTTTTGAATAAAAGTCGCAATAGAAACATTTTTTTCTACAAAAAGGTATATGTATATATATGCTTGCCAAACTCTAAAAATTTAATAATACAATTTTATTAATATTTTTACATTATATCATATTTTTAGAACAAATAGTTACTAAGACCATATTTTTGTCTATTTTTGTTAATTATGAAATTAAAAATTATATATTATGAAAGCAGAACAGTTTATTTACCAAGAAAAAGCCAATGCAGAAGATTATAGTGGCAAAAATTCTCATTTGTTCCGGATTTAATTTTAGTATTTGCAAGTGGCAATATGCTTACTAATACGGTATTAGTTAATATGTTAAAAGAAGAATATCCAGATTCTATATTAACCGGATGTTCTACAAGTGGAGAAATATGCGGAATTACTGTTAGCGATAACACTTTTACAACCACTGGGGTTAAATTCGAGAAAACAAAAATTGCTTATCAAGCTGCTGATATAAAGGATTTTGAAAACAGTCAGGAAGCAGGCAAGCATATATCAGAAGCCTTTGAAAAAGAAGGATTGAAACATGTATTTGTCCTCTCCGAGGGTTTGAATGTAAATGGTACTGAGCTTGTCAAAGGTTTCAGGTTGAATCTACCAGCAGGTGTAAACGTAACGGGCGGATTGGCAGGCGATGGAGCCAATTTTGCTCAAACCTATATCGTTACAAATTCTGGCAAAGTAAAAGGAGATATTATTGCAGCTATAGGATTTTATGGTGAAGATATTAAAATCGGTTACGGTTCACTTGGAGGTTGGGATAGTTTTGGAGTTGAAAGATCTGTTACAAAATCGGAGGCAAATGTTTTGTACGAAATAGACAATACACCAGCTCTGAGCATATATAAATCATTTCTTGGCGATCAGGCAAAAGATCTTCCTGCTTCTGGTCTCCTATTCCCATTAAGTATGCGAACAGAAGCTGATGCCGAGCCCGTTGTGCGTACAATTCTTGCTGTAGATGAAGAGAAACAAAGTTTGACATTTGCTGGAGATATTCCTGAAGGTTCATATATCAAACTTATGAAAGCTAATATAGATAGACTAATTACCGGAGCCGAAGATGCAGCCAAAGTAAGTGTCAATCCACTATCAGGAAATTTACCTGAATTAGCAATTCTAATAAGCTGTGTAGGCAGGAAATTGGTATTAAATCAAATGGTTGAAGAAGAAGTTGAAGCAGTGCAAGATGTTGTTGGAGAGCAAGCAAAACTTACAGGATTTTATTCTTATGGAGAAATAGCTCCTTTCCTTGAAGGGGCAAAATGTGAACTACACAATCAAACAATGACAATTACAACCTTCCAAGAGGTATAATTTTCTGTTTTTGCTGAATTGATAGAAATTTGAAAATGCTTAGCTTTTATTTTACAGGGATTATTGTTCCTTTATCGAAATGAAAAAGCTAAGCATTTTATTACCAGCATAGTATTTGAACAAAATATTGAATTATTTATACTGATTTAATTGATGCACAGATTATTAAAAAGGCAAATAAAAAGGTATTTGCCAAACATTGAATCATGCAATGGCGATATGAAAGTATTTTTAGATGCCATTGATAGCGCATATAATAGCTATGATACCGATTATGGACGTTTAGAGCGAACATTAGAAATAAGTTCTAACGAATCTTTCAAAGAGCTTTCTGATTTTAAGTATGCGATGAGTACAACCACAATGATCGTAATTACTGATTATCGTGGCAAAATTACATTTATGAATGATAACTTTCTAAACTCATCTGGTTATTGCCGTGAAGAGTTAATTGGTAAAGACTATCGTTCTTTAAATTCAGATTACCATGCTGCAGAATTCTACGATGACCTATTTTCAACTATCACAAGTGGTCATATATGGAAAGGAGAGGTATGTGATATCACCAAAAACAAAGAATATTATTGGGTTGATACGACTATTGTTCCTCTAATTAATGAACAAGGTAGGCCATATCAGTTCATTTCATTCAAAATAGATATTACTACAATAAAAAATGCAGAAATAGAGATTCGAGAATATGCTACAAATTTAGAAAAAATAAATAAAGAGTTAGACCAATTTGCTTATGTAGTTTCGCACGATTTAAAAGCACCATTAAGAGCTATCAATAATTTGTCAGAGTGGATAGAAGAAGATATAATTGAAGTTATAGACTTTGATACCAGAGAAAACTTGCAACTACTAAGAGGCAGAGTCAATCGAATGGAAAATCTGATAAATGGAATATTAGAATACTCACGCGCCGGAAGAGTAAAAAGTAATAATTCGATGGTTGATTTGAATAAACTTGTTGCAGATATTACCTGCTCTACTGAAGACAGTTCAAATGTAAAATATCATTATGCAAAAAATTTGCCGGAGATATATACTGAAAGGGTAGCTATAGATCAAATCCTTAGCAATCTCGTCAGTAATGCAATAAAGTATAATGACAAGGAAATTGTAGAAATCAGCATAAACTTTGGAACTGAAGACAAATTTTACAAATTTTGCGTTGCAGACAACGGTCCTGGAATTGCAAAAGAGTATCACGAAAAAATATTTGCTATTTTTGCAACCTTACAGGCTCGAGATAAGTTTGAGAGTACAGGAGTTGGGCTTGCAATTGTGAAAAAATTAATAGAAGAAAAAAATGGAAAAATATGGGTTGAATCAGAATTAGGCAAAGGAAGCAAATTCAATTTTACATGGCCCATTGAGTATAACAATTTAAATTAATCAATAATGACAGAAACCTTAATTAATGTATTACTTGTTGAGGATGACAAGGTTGACATAATGAACGTGAAGCGAGCCTTTAAGAAAAACAAGATTGAAAATCCTCTGTTTGTTGCTGAAAATGGTGTAGAAGCACTTGAACTACTTCGAGGGCAAAACCCAAACCAAAAAATAGTACCACTACCAAGAATAATTTTGTTAGACCTTAATATGCCAAAAATGGGAGGATTAGAATTTCTGAAAATCTTGCGAAACGATGAAAATTTAAGAAATATTTCTGTATTTGTAATGACCACTTCGAATGATGATAAAGACAAAGTTGAAGCATATAACCTGAATGTAGCAGGCTATATACTTAAACCACTATCAATGGCAAATTTCATAAATGCAGTTTCTGTATTGAACAATTATTGGAGACTTAATGTCTATCCATAATAAGAAAAATAGCCTGTTGAAAACCTATTTTAGCGATTAACCTGAATGGAAGAAAAAGAGAAAATAAAAATATTACTTGTAGAGGACGATGATATTGACGTAAGATCATTCGAAAGATCATTAAGGAAAGCAAAAATTGATTATAGCATAGAAGTATGTACATATGCAAACGAAGCTATCAATTTGCTAACAAACAAAGATGATTACGATTGCATTTTTCTCGATTATCAATTGCCTGGAATGGACGGATTATCTTTATTGATTAAAATTAGGGAATTAGGAATTGAAAAACCAATTGCGGTTCTAACTTCGCAAGGAGACGAAAAAGTTGCAGTCGAAATGATGAAAGCCGGTGCATTCGACTATTTTCCAAAATATGATGTCAATCCCTCAAAAATTGGAAGAACAGTTTCTTCTATGATTAATTTTAATAAAATTGCAGAAGAAAAACGAGAAATTGAGAAATCTTTAGAAAATCACAAACAATTTATTCAGGTTGTTACCAATTCTTCGCCAAACATAATTTATGTTTTAGACATTCAAAGCTCTAAATATCTATTTCTAAATAGAAGTATTTACAAAGACCTTGGATACTCCGATGAGCATATTAATGCAAATAAAGTTAATATTCAGGAAAATACAATTCATCCGGAAGATATTCCAAAAGTAAAAAAACACTATAAAGAGTTATCGGAAAAAGAAGACAATAGTATATTTGAATTGGAATTCAGGATGAAGAATTCTGAAGGCAATTGGGTTTGGTTTTTAAGTAGAGATACCATTTTTAAACGAAACGAAGACAAAAGAGTTTCTCAAATACTTGGCTCTACTAGCAACATCAACAATTTGAAAAAAGTTGAGACCGAACTCATTAGTGCGAAACAACAAGCCGAACAAGCTGCAAAAATAAAATCGGAATTTCTATCGAACATGAGCCATGAAATCAGAACCCCAATGAATGCTATTATTGGATTAACAGATTTGTTGCTCTCTGAGGAAAATAATAGTATTGTTGAAGACAACTTGCAGTCAATCAAACAATCAGCCGATAATTTATTAGTTATTATTAATGATATTCTTGATTTTTCTAAAATTGAAGCAGGAAAATTAATATTAGAAACAATCAATTTTAATTTTACTTATCAACTAAATCATATTCAAAAAACATTAGCATATAAATCTGAAGAAAAAGGTTTAGAATTTGATGTAGTAATTGACCCAAAAATACCAAATTTCTTATTAGGAGACCCATTCAGACTAAATCAAATAATAATTAATCTTGCCGGAAATTCAATAAAATTCACCGATAAAGGGCATATTAAAATAATAGCAAATTTAGTTAAGCTGACAGACGATAAAGTAGATCTACAAATAGTAGTAAAAGATACAGGTATTGGAATTTCGAAAGAAAAACAAAACAGTATTTTTGAAAGTTTCACCCAAGCCGATACAAATATCACTCGCTTTTTTGGAGGAACTGGTCTTGGTCTGACCATTACAAAACAATTAGTTGATCTAATGAATGGCTCTATTAGAGTTGAAAGCGAATTAGGAGAAGGTTCAGAATTTATCTTAGATTTAAGATTCGAAAAAGGTAAAGGGCAGAAGATGAAAATTCCAACAAAAATTATTGAAAAAGACCTTGCCGGAATCAATATTTTAGTTATGGAAGATAATATCTTTAATCAGAAAGTAATTTCTCAAATCCTTAGACAATGGAATTGTAATATGGTGATTGCAGACAATGGTCAGTTAGGCCTTGAAGAATTACTAAAATCGTCTTTTGATATAATTCTTATGGATTTGCAAATGCCCGTAATGGATGGTTTCGAGACAGCAAAAGCAATAAAAACAGATCAAAAATTTCTTGAATATAAAGATATTCCAATTATTGCTCTAACAGCAGACGCTTTTCCGGAGACAAAAAGTAAAGTCTTTGATAAAGGAATGAGTGATTTTGTGAGTAAACCATTTGAAAGATTAGATCTTAATCATAAAATTTCTAAATACACGCAAGGAAAATAACCCGTAATTTTGAAAATCACGAGATAGGAAAACTTCAAGAATAAACCTACGACAGATATTGTAGTTTAATATTGGTAGTGAAATATTTGTTATTCCGGAAAATAGCCTCTCATAATTCCTCTTTTTGCATTTCTAATGAAAAGAAGAATTTCATCTCTTTCTTTTGTTGCTTGCATTTCTGCTTCAATTCGTTCAAGAGCCTGAAAGTTATTTAATTTTCTTAAAAATAAAAACCTATAAACTTCTTGTATCTCATTAATTTTTTCGTTTGAAAATCCTCTCCGTCTCAATCCTATTGAATTGATTCCTGCATAAGAAAGTGGTTCTCGTCCTGCTTTTACAAATGGAGGAACATCTTTTCTAACTAATGATCCGCCGGAAATCATTACGTGAGATCCTACATTCACAAACTGGTGAACTGCTACCAGCCCACTAAATATTGCCCAATCGCCAACAATAATTTCGCCAGCAAATTGCGAGGCATTGCCCATAATCACGTTGTCGCCAATTGTGCAGTCGTGAGCAATATGAACATATGCCATTAGGAGACAATTTTTTCCAACAGTAGTTTTATACTTCGATCTAGTACCTCTGTTTATTGTTACACATTCGCGAATCGTAGTGTTATCTCCAATTTCTGCGGTTGTTTCTTCACCTTCAAATTTCAGGTCTTGAGGGATTGCAGAAATTACAGCTCCTGGAAAAATCCGACAATTTTTTCCAATTCTGGCTCCTTCCATAATTGAAACATTTGATCCAATCCAGGTCCCTTCGCCTATAACTACATTTTTAGCAATGGTTACAAATGGTTCTATTACAACATTTCTTGCAATTTCTGCTTGTGGATGTACGTATGAAAAAGGTTGATTCATTGTATTTTATCTTTTTATTTAGTTTTAGATATTTGAGCCATAAATTCTCCTTCAGTTACAAGTTTGTCGCCAACGAATGCTTGTCCACTCATGTTAGCAATTCCTCTCCTAATAGGAGTAATTAATTCCATTTTGAAAACTAATGTGTCGCCCGGAACAACAGGATTTCGGAATTTTATGTTGTCCAATTTCATAAACAAAGTTGAATAATTTTCAGGATCGGGAACTCCTTTCAAAACCAAAATTCCACCGGCTTGTGCCATCGCTTCAACAATTAAGACTCCCGGCATAACAGGCATATTTGGAAAATGACCGACAAAAAATTGTTCATTCATCGTAACATTTTTAATTGCTATTACAGATTCATCATCTGCTTCAAGAACTTTATCAATCAGAAGAAATGGCGGACGATGTGGAAGTAGTCTTTTAATTCCTTCTATATCGAAAAGAGGTTTAGCATTAATGTCAACATCTGGAGCAGAACTTTTAGTCCTTTTTATTTTTTGTCTAATGAGTTTGGCGAATTCAACATTTGAGTAATGACCTGGGCGAGTGGCAATAATTCTGGCTTTTATCGGCATTCCAACTAAAGCAATATCTCCTAACAAATCTAAAAGCTTATGTCGGGCAGGTTCATTTTCAAAAGATAAATCAACATTGTTTAAAATACCTTGTGGCTTAACTTTTACATGTGGTTGATTGAATAGATCGGCAAGCTTATTTAGCTCTTCTTGCGAAATCTCTTTCCCGATAATTACTATGGCATTGTTTAGGTCGCCGCCTTTTATTAAATTTTGTTTTAGTAGAGGTTCTAAATCTTTTAGAAATACAAAAGTTCTGCATTCAGCAATTTCTTTGTCGTAATCTGAAAGGGAATTTAATGATGCAAATTGATTTGAAAGAACCTCCGAATCGTGCGAAATTAGTACATTTACTCTAAGCTCGTCTTCAGGTAATGCTAAAATTTCTATATTATTTTTTTCATCGAAATATCTAATTTTTTCTTTTAGAACGAAATATTGTTTTTCGGCTTTTTGCTCTATAATTCCGGTTTCATTTATTTTATCAATATAGATTTTTGCACTTCCATCTAATATAGGAACCTCTTGTGCATTTAGTTCAATTACAGCATTGTCGATTCCTTTCGAATATAATGCTGATAAAATATGCTCAACTGTATAAATTCGAGCTCCATTTTCTTCAATTGCAGTTCCACGCGAAGTGTCAACAACATTTTCTACAAGAGCTTTTACAATAGGTTGATTCTCTATATCAAGTCTTCTAAATTTTATGCCATGATTTTCAGGAGCAGGTTTTATAGTTAATTTTACATTTAAACCTGTATGCAATCCTTTTCCATTTATAGCAATTTCTTGCTGTAAAGTCTTCTGATTTTCTTTCATATTTATTTAAGTCTGAACAATTTATCAAAAAAATGGCAAGATATAAAAATAATTTTAAGAGTTGAAATATGATATTTGTTTTTAAAAACTGAATAATTATTTCATATATTTGACTGCATTAGAATATGGTTATAAGATATTGAATGATAGATTTATAAGTGTTAGATGTTTAGAGTTTATCAAATCAAAATTATTAAATTTAGTTTTCGTAACCACAAATTATTAATTGTACAAAACATTTATCAAATTAAGGAGTAAAAATTAGGCAAACAAATGACAGTTATACAATCAAAGAAAGAATCGCTTCAAGATATAAAATGGTGGAAAATGTATAATGAACTCTTGAATTTTAAAGGAGAGTTTGGTCATGCAAATCCCATTTTAAGCAATACAAATTACTCGACAATGGCAAAGTGGGTAAAAACTCAAAGGTATTTTTTTTCGAGGAACATGCTAAGTAATGATAGAATTCAGAAATTGAATGAAATTGGGTTTATATGGAGCATTTCTGATAAGTTGTGGGAAGAAAAATTTAATATTCTTTACGAATTTTATGAAAAAAACGGACATTTAGAAATTCCAAAAACAGGTGAATACACAAAACTAAACAGTTGGTGCTATCAGCAAAGAAATAATAAAAATCAATTGTCTGAAAAGAGAAAAAATCAGTTAGACAAAATAAACTTCATTTGGAACACCGCTGACTATAAATGGGAAAAAAGTTTCAAGCTAATTTTAGAATTTAAGAATACCTACGGACATTGTAGAGTGCCACAAATTAGCAGTGAGCACAAAGAACTTTCAGCATGGTGCAACATACAAAAATTGTACTTTCACAAAGGTTTGTTAGATAATATTAAGATCGAAAAATTAAATTCAATAGGATTCTATTGGTTCGAAAATAAAAATGTTTTGTGGGAAAAGCGCTACAATCAACTTATTGATTTCAAAAATAAATTTGGGCATTTTAAAGTTCCAAGAAGGCAAAATGCTAAGGATAAATACATAGAATATAAAGTTTTAAGTAATTGGATAAGTACTCAACGATACTACAATTCTATTGGCAAATTACAAGCCAACAGGAAAAGCAAGCTCGACGAAATTGATTTTATTTGGGTTTATCGCCAAAAAATATCAGATTAATAAATATATTTCAGCCAAAATATATAATAATATTAATACTAATTTAAGAAAATATATAAATGAAAATTGTAATTCCTTCGGGATTTGAAAAAATATACGATAAAGTTATTAGTAATAAAAGAATAGATCAAAACGAAGCAATGATTCTTTTTGAGAAAGCCGAAATAGGTTTTTTAGGAATATTGGCAAATCATATTCGTGAGAAAAAGCATGGCAGCAATACTTTTTTTAATAGAAATTTTCATATAGAACCTACAAATATCTGCGTTTATAATTGCAAGTTTTGCTCCTATCGCCGCCGTAAGGGTGAAGATGGGAGTTGGGATTATTCTGTCTATGAAATGCTCAACACTGCTAAGAAATATATTGGCAAAAATGTTAGTGAAGTTCACATTGTTGGAGGTGTACATCCGCAATATGATTTATTTTATTATGCAAATCTCATTAAAAAAATAAAAGAGATACTTCCAAAAATTCATATAAAAGCATTCTCTGCAATAGAATTAGAATATATGATAAGCAAAGCAAACTATTCGTTGAGCGAAGGGCTTACATATCTCAGAAATCATGGTCTCGATTCAATTCCCGGAGGAGGAGCCGAAATATTCGATGAAAATATCAGAACCGAAATTTGCGACGAAAAAGCAAGTTCTCAGCAGTGGCTAACTATTCATGAAAATGCACATAAAATAGGAATTTCATCGAACGCAACAATGCTCTACGGACATATCGAAAACTATAGTCATAGAGTCCACCACTTAAATTTACTTAGAGAACTTCAAGACCGAACAAATGGATTTAATGCGTTTATTCCATTAAAATTCAAAAAGGAGAACAACAAATTGTCTTATATTAAAGAAGTAAATACGCTTGAAGATCTACGAAACTATGCTGTATCGAGAATATTTCTTGATAATATTCCAAACATAAAAGCCTACTGGCCTATGATTGGAACTGAAATTGCCCAATTATCGCTTTCTTTTGGAGTGAACGATTTGGATGGAACAATTGATGATTCAACAAAAATATATTCGATGGCAGGAGCAAAAGACAAAAATCCGGGTTTGTCTTCAAACGAATTGATTGAATTGATAAAAGACGCAAGGAGAAAACCTGTAGAGAGAGACTCGAACTATCAAATAATTAAGAAGTATTGAGTCACTATTTAGAATGCAAAACTTCGCATTTTGTTAATCATAGAAAACAAAAATATTTGTAGGGCATAAATTTTTGTTATGCTTTTAAAATTATGTTTATATTCAAAAAAAATTGTTTTTGTATGTGGTTGAATATAAAATAGATATAAAATTAGAAGGTCCTAAAATTAAAATTTGAGATATTAATTTGCAATTTTAATGAGATAGATTAAAGAATATAAAATGGATTACAATAAAGAATTTGTTTCGCAACTGGTCTTAAACGGAGGACCTGAAAAACATGAATACTCTCAATTAAATAATATATTAAATAGTATTGGCAAGGAAGAAATAGAAAGTTTCCGAGAACAGATAAAACCTAGTTTGAATATTGACACCATGCATGGATTTGGTTTTAATAAACCTTTCGGATATTCCGGTGATTTTTTTATGATTGAAAAAATTTATTCGTATTGGATAAATCAAGGCGAAAATTGCAAAAAATGGGATTTGTTTTTCCATAATCATAGTGCAACTCAGGCAGTTAGAAATAGAAAGGAATTTTTTATAAAAGTGCTTGAAGATATTGAAAACAACGAAAATATCACCGACAAAGCTGTTTTGATTTTAGGAAGCGGTCCTGCCACAGATGTTGCAGAGTTTTTCGATAGAAATCCGCAGAGCAAAATGTATTTCGATTTGCTCGATTTAGACCCAAAAGCAATTGATTATGCTAAAATTAAAAACATAAAATATCAATCTCAATTAAACTTTCTTAATAGAAATGTTCTACGATTGAAGCCAGAAAAAAAATATTGTCTTATATGGAGTGCCGGACTTTTCGATTATTTTGGTGACAGACATTTTACTTTTTTAATAAAAAAGTATTTTGAATTTGTGAGAAAAGATTGTGAATTAATAGTAGGGAATTTTTCTCAAAATAATCCTTCTAAAAACTACATGGAAATTATGGGCGACTGGTTTTTAAACTATCGCTCGGAAGAAGAATTGATAAAAATTGCTGAAAATGCAAATGTTCCGAACAAACAAATAAATCTTGAATCAGAACCTTTAGGTATTAATTTATTTATGCGAATCAAGAAAAGATAGTCTCAAGATTGTAGTTTTCTTGAAGCTGCAAAACTTAGTCTTCCATAAAATTACCCATTATAGAGCGGCTTCCTTTTTCGGTATTTTTTCCGTATGGAGAAATTGCTTGTATTAGTTTCCTGAAAGGCATAGATTGTAGCAATACTTTCCCTGTTCCGCTAAGGGTGGTTAAAAACATGCCTTCGCCACCGAAAACCATCGACTTCAAGCTGCCTGCCGATTCTACACTGTAGTCCACACTTTCTTCAAATGCAACTATACAACCTGTATCTATTCTGAGGGTTTCGTTGTTCAATTGTTTTTCTATGACTGTTCCTCCGGCATGAACAAAAGCCATTCCATCGCCTTTTAGTTTTTGAAGTATAAAACCTTCGCCTCCCACCAATCCTGCACCTAATTTTTTATTAAAAATTATTGAGAATTTTGTTCCTAAAGCTGCACACAAAAATCCATCTTTTTGCACTATAAGCGATCCGTTGGTTTTTGCGAGATCTATGGGTACAATTGTTCCTGGATAAGGTGGTCCAAAAGCAACATGTTTTTTCCCGACTCCTCTATGCGTAAAATGCGTCATAAACATCGACTCGCCGGTTAAAACACGAGAACCCATAGAAATTAGTTTGCCAAAAAAACCTTGATTTGGATTTGATCCATCGCCCATTTTTGTTTCATATTCGATACCTTCTTCCATATAAACCATAGTTCCGGCTTCGGCAATTACTGTTTCATCTGGATCTAATTCTATTTCTACAAGTTGAATTTCGTTTCCAAATATTTTATAGTCTATTTCGTGCGATTTCATATTTTTTTATTTAAAGTTTTTTGAATTACAACTTCAGAAATTCAAAATTTGGGTTTTTAATTTAGAATTCTAATTTTTGAAGTACTTAAACAATACGCTTTGTAGAGCGGAAGTTTTTACAGGTTTAGTTATATAATCGTCCATTCCTATTGAGATAGCATGGTTTTTGTTTGTTTCCGAAGCATCGGCTGTCATTGCAACAATTGGTGATATAAAGCCATTTTTTCTCAAATCTATAGTAGCTTCTATTCCGTCTTTTTCGGGCATCATGATATCCATAAAAATTATGTCGTACCGATTTTTTGCAACCATATCCAGAGCTTCTACTCCATTGTTTGCAATTTCTATTTTGTAACCAAGTTTTTTGAATATAGAATACGCTACTTTCTGGTTTATTAAATTGTCTTCTGCAACAAGAATTGACAGGTCTTTTTTTGAAACAGGTGATTCGGACAGTTGCGATGTAGCTTGTAAATTTGGGAAAGTATCTTTGAAAATTTGCTGAATTTCCTGGCTTTCATATGGAGAAATAAAATATTTGTCTATCTCATAATCTACGCATTTAAGATGGTTGCCGATTTTATGATTAGAACTCAAAACTACGCATATGAAACGAATAGTTAGGTTTTCTTCGTGCAATATTTTTGCAATTTCTATACCGTCGAATTCTACAGAGTTTTCTATAAAAACAATTTTGTAGGGATTTATTTCTGCTAAAGAAATTCTAATAATTCCAATCGCTTCTATAGCAGAAAATGCACTATCGAAACTTATGCTCATATTGTTTAATAGAGGCTCAATTTCGTTTTGAGGGTCTTTACCAATAATCAATGCCTTTATTTGATTTAGACTGGTAATTTTTTCATAGTCAAGGTCTTTTAAAACTTTTTCGTAGCTAACACTTGGAACAATAAAACAAAACTTCGAGCCCGGATATGTATCATCTGTATAAATTGATGATGGACTTTCAATCCAGATTTTTCCTTTCATTAGTTCAACTAATTGTTTAGATATTGTGGTTCCTAAACCTGTGCCACCATAATTTCTGGTAGTTGAAGTATCGGCTTGTGTGAACGACGAAAATATTTTATTAATTTTATGCTTTGGTATTCCTATTCCTGTATCTTCAACTTTATAAAGTAGTTCCACTACACCATCTTTTTCACTATGTCTCTCGACAGAAACTACAACTTTACCTACATGTGTAAATTTTAGAGCATTGCCTATTAGATTAGTTAAAATCTGTCCTAATCTTAATGAATCTCCAATAATCATTCCCGGAATGTCCGGCGAAATTTTTGTTTCAAGCGAAATTTTACTTTCTTTTGCTTTCACGGTAAACGAATCTGTAATTGCTTTTATCTCCTTTTTAAGGCTGAAAGGCATATCTTCAAGAATCATTTTCCCGGCTTCTATTTTGGAGAAATCGAGGATGTCGTTTATTATTGAAAGCAGGATGTCCGCTGAAGTTTTTATTATGTTTATGTGCTCGCCTTGTTCACTATTCAGATTTGCTTTCATGAACATTTCTGTCATGCCAATTATTCCATTTAGAGGTGTCCTTATTTCGTGGCTCATATTTGCAAGAAACTCAGATTTTGCTCTATTGGCAGATACTTCTATTTTCCGTGCTTGCTCAATTGGGGTAACATCAATAAATGCTTCAATAAGAACATTTTTTCCATTCAGAAATACAGGGATTCGTTTTTTTAGAATGGCTCCTTCTGTACCATTGTTGAAAACATGTAAATATTTTTCCGATTTTTTTTCTGAGAAGTCTCTTTTAAAATTATATTTTTTAAAAAAATCTGTGTTTATGGTTTCTCCAATTAGAACATCTTCATCATCTACTTCAAACAAATCGATTGCAGTCCGGTTAAGTTGAAATATCTTGTTTCCCGTGTCGGAAATCACCATTCCAATTGGCAAGTATTCAAGTATTTTTTTTAGAGAAAGTTCTGATTCTTTAAGCTTTTTGCCTTCTTTTTTCTGTCTTCTGATAAAATACAGAAAAATAATAGCAACCATTGTTATTATTGTAAATGTCAAACCTGAAAGATAGAAAGTCCTATCCATTTGAGTTGAATAAATCTCTTCGGTATTTTTTGAAAAAACAATTCCAAGGTTTTGATTTAAAATTTTTATGGGATAATACACAGAAATAATTTCTTCCAAGCCATTTTTCCCTTCTACATAATTTGTGAGATAACCTTCTTCATTATTATAAATAGCATGAGAAATAGTTTGTTTTTCGGTAACTATTAGTGTGTCTGAATTATAATTATAATTTATAATTTTTCCATCTGAATTTATTAGCCATTGCCACAACGAATTTCCAAAATGATGCTTTTCGAACACATGGCTTATATAGCTGTATGGATCTACAATTAAAATTATATTTGCTATAGTTTTTTCGTTTTGTTTGATGGGGTATATCAGGATAGACTTATTTTTATACATTTTTATATTGCTTGTCCCTTCAAGCAATTTGTTATCTTGTAGAACTTCGAATTCTTTTGTTTGAAAATTGTTTTTATCTATAGAATAATTGAACTTGCTGTTTTGAATTTCTATGATTATTTCGCTTATGAAGTAGCGATATTTTTGATAAAATTGAGAAATTCGTTTAATTTCCTGCTTTGCTAATTCTTTTTTCTTAAATAAATTTACAATGTCTTCGGAGATAATAAAATAGTTTATCTCTTCATCAAGGTCTAATGATGTGTTTTTTATCTCGTGAGCACAAAGTTGTACTTCTTTTTTCAATATATTAATATGTATCGCAACTTGCTGATAATAAGTTTTTTTGTAATAATATATATTTACAATAAACAGTATCCCAAAAACAAGTACTAATAATATATATATCTTTCTCATTTATTACAATAAAACTCAATCAATAGATTGTTTTGCCAAAGTAAGTAAAAACATAATTGAAACTGAACTAAATTTTGTTAAATTCAATAATTATCCAGCCAAGCTTTTCAATTTCAATTGGATTTAAACAAAAATTATATTCTTTGATTTCGATTTCGATTTGCTCGTTCTCTTTTCTAATTATTTGTTTAATGAAATTTCTAAATTCTACGTTTTTATGCTTCGATAACGAATTTATTTTTCTTAAATAATTATGATTTGATACGTTTTTGTAATATTGGTATTTCTCAGGAAGCGGAATCGAAATAACATTGTAAACATAGTTGCTTGCAGTAATTATTGTTCCGGAATCATTTAACACCAATACTTTTTGAGTGTTTTCATCAAAGTATTCCTCCACAATTGTATTGATAGTGATATTTGCTCCAAGTACACCCATAAATTTTTCTTTGTCGTAAACCGGAGCAACTACCGAAATTAGAAATCCACGGCCTGCCGGATCTGCATATGGTTCATTTATGAAAATTACCTTTTTCTTTGGATTATTTTTCTCATTAGCCCGAGAATAGAAACCGAATTGTGTGATGTCTAATTTCGCTTTGAATTGAAATTGTGTATCGAAAAATGGATATAATCTTAAGATTGAATTTTTGTCATAATAAAATAATTGCACTATTTGGTTGTGCTTTGAAATAATAACTTTGAAAAGAGAGTCTAATGGCTCGCTAATATTAATATTCTTAAAAATGGTTTGGTTTACTGGTACATGTCCGGTAACAAAAATTGCTGAAGCTCCATCATCAATATTTTTATAAATAGTTCCTTCCGAACTTAGCGTAAAAATATTTGTATCAATTGATGTAATTTTATTTTGGCTCGAATAAAGATTTCCTGCAAATACAGCGGCTTTTTCAATATCTATAGAAATCCTTTGAAAATCGTTACTAATAGTTTCAATTGTCTTAGAAAGAATTTCTTGATTCTCAGGACAATTGTTTTTGTCTGTATCACAAGATATTACAATAGAAATTAATAATGTCGGAAGAAATAATTTTCTAAAATTCACGATTTTCTAATTGAAAAAAAGAACAAATAAAAGTATAAATTATTTATTAAATGACAATTTTCCAAAATAAAACTCACTTTATTGCTGATGAAAATGGATATTTAAGTCCTGAATATTCCGTGAGAAAAACTTTTATCGATCCAACAATTATTTTTGCTTCAATTAATATTGGAACTTTATTTTTGTCGTTGCTCACCCAAACTGTGAGATTTTCGTTCGCATTAAAAATTGTTCCTTCAAGCAATAGTGTTGAAAACTTTAAACATTCGTAGTTGTTTTTGTTGCGGTCTGTTATGATTTCGATTCCTTGAAATCGAATATTCAAATCATGAATTTCATTATCAATGAAAATTGAAACAAAAATACTATCATTTGTTTTGAATTCGGTAAAATCTAAGTTTCTAATATAATAGGTTGCAGAAAGCAGATCGAAAATTTCATGAGTAATCGGTATAGTATCTCTCGAAAAAGCTTTTTCGGAATTTTCAGTTTCTGTAATTATTATATTCTTATTGTAATCGAAAGTATATTGATTTTTTAAATGAAAGTCGCCTTCGTTGTTTTCTCTATAAAATTTTATTGGTAACAAAGAATTGGTATATGCAAAAGATTGGTATCTGTCTCTTACTTTAAAAAACCAATCGTATTCGGGCAAACTTCTTCCTGTATTATTGAAACAATAAATTTTTTGATTGTCATAGTTTAAGGAATCAACTGAGAATTCTACATTTCCGGCTTTTACATATATAAATCCTAAATTGTAATATACCTCGTAAAAAATATTTTCGCCATATTTAAAAGAAAACTCTTTGTATGTTTGTTGTGTGTAAGCATATTTATTAGTTAAGATAAATAAAAATAAAAGAATGAAAATATGTGAAAAATTCTGAAATGAAATGTAGTTACTTTTTTGACTCATGCTTTAAATCCAAATAATATATTGCAGTTTTATCTTTAGCAAAAGTAGAGTAATTTATAATTATTAAGCATACAATACTCCAAAATATTTGATTGTACATTTTCAAATATTTAATAATTCAAAAATCCTAAATTTTATACTTTTGCTATTTTTATAATTCGTAAAATTTGAAAAACATAATTGACATACAAAAGTTTCAGGAATTCGACAATCTTGAATTTATTGCCAAACAAGTGGTTGAAGGCTTCATTACTGGTTTGCACAGAAGCCCTTTTCACGGATTTTCTGTCGAATTTGCCGAACATCGTTTATATAATCAAGGCGAATCGACGAAACACATTGATTGGAAGCTTTTTGCACGAACCGAAAAATTATTTGTTAAACGATACGAGGAGGAAACAAACCTAAGAAGCCATTTGATTGTTGATACCTCATCTTCAATGAATTTTCCGTTTGATGCAGGCGTTTTAAACAAACTTTCCTTTTCAGCATACAGTGCAGCAGCATTGATTTATTTGCTTAGAAAACAACGCGATGCTGTTGGGCTGACATTGTTCTCCGACAAAATTGAGTTGCATACCGATGCAAAACTTTCTGTAATTCATTCAAAATTGCTTTATAGCGAATTGTCGAAACTTCTTCAAGAAAAATCAGTTAAGGAAAAAAAGCAAACAAAAACCTCTACAATCCTTCATCAAATTGCGGAAAGTATTCATCAGAGGTCCTTGGTGATATTATTTAGCGATATGTTCGAAAATGAGAATTTTGAAGAAATATTTCCTGCTTTACAACATTTACGCTACAATAAGCACGAAGTAATTTTATTTCATGTTTTTGATAAAAAGCGAGAACTTGAATTCGATTTCAAAAATCGTCCTTATAAATTCATTGATCTCGAAACCGGAGATGAAGTAAAGTTTAATCCGAACGATGTTCGTGGCGAATATATTAGCAACATAAACAAGCATTTCAACGAAATTAAATTGCGCTGCGGACAGTACAAAATTGATTTGATAAATGCCGATATAAATCAGGATTTTAAGGAAGTTTTGTTGCCATATCTTATCAAACGTAGCAAACTCTATTAGTTATTTGAAACCATGGTAAAACCGTTTTGGAAAGTAGTTTTTGCTACTATTATTATATTTATTTTGAGTGCAATTCCGGGAAATGTGGTGAAAGAACCTATTTTTTGGAATGCTGACAAACTCATTCATTTTGGCATGTATTTGATATATTCAATTTTGCTGATTGCATATTTCGAAGGGCAATTCAAATATTCAAAACTCCATAATTTCCCATTAACTTATGCTTTGATTTTTGCTGTCTCCTATGGAGCAATTCTGGAAATACTGCAGGAATTTGTTTTTGTTCATAGGTCTGGTAGTTTTGCCGATGCAATTGCGAATAGTGTTGGTGCTATAGTTGGAGTAATTTTTTATAGGCGATTTTGAGATATTATTAGTAATTTTTATTCTCTATTCGCTTACTTTTTTATTTAATAAAAAGCCAATTCCGTTCAGCAAAACATAAAAGAAATTCAAAAAATGATATTAAAAACCTTTTGGAAATCTATAAGTTATTTTGTTTTCATAGCTATTTTAAGCATAATTCCGAATAGCAAACTCGAAAAATTTGATATTGAACGTATCTATAATTTTCAAATATTCTTAGATAAAATTGAACATGCAATAGCGTTTTTTATTTTCAGTTTTTTGTTTTGGTACGATTTTAAAAAGCAAAACAAGTATCTTTTTCTGAAAAATTACTCGCTACTGTTTTCCATTATTTTTTCGTTTACTATTGGAATATTAATCGAAATAGTTCAAGAATATATTTCCATTATCGACAGAACTGGAAATATTCTTGATTTTTACTCAAACAATATTGGAATTATTTTATTTGTATTTTTGTTCTTTGTTTTTAGAAACTTTATTTATAGAATTTCAAAAATTGAATAGTAAAATTTTGCCAAAAGTGTTTGGCAATGAAGTCATATATACGATTGTTTGAGTAAAAAAATCTAATTTTACAGTGGAGAAATATTATAAGAAATGAGAAATTTAGAAGAATATTTTAGTAAGTTTGGTAGCAATGTAGTAGGAAACAATACATATTTCAACTCGGAATACGGTAATAAAAAAATTCTATACGCCGATTGGATTGCAAGCGGCAGACTTTATAAACCCATTGAAGATAAGCTACTTGAAACTTTTGGTCCTTTTGTAGCAAATACACACACCGAGACTTCCGAAACCGGAACAAAAATGACTCAAGCATATCACTATGCTCACAAATATATTAAGAAACATGTCAATGCGAGCGAAGAAGATGTAATTATTACGGCAGGTTTCGGGATGACTGCGGTAGTAAATAAACTTCAAAGGATACTTGGATTAAAAGCATGCAAACATGTCAATACTGAAAAATGTATGGCTAAAAGAGAAAAACCTGTTGTTTTCATAACACATATGGAACATCATTCAAATCATACATCCTGGTTAGAAACACTTGCTGATGTTGTTCAAATAAAACCAACGAAAGATTTGCTTGTAGATTTGAACGACTTGGAAGAACAACTAAAAAAATATAAGGATAGATCTTTTAAAATAGGCTCATTTACAGCTTGTTCAAATGTAACAGGAATTGTAACTCCATATCACAAAATGGCAAAACTTATGCACCAATATAATGGATTGTGTTTTGTCGATTTTGCTGCTTCTGCTCCTTATGTAGATATGAATATGCACCCTAAAGACCCTATGGAAAAATTGGATGCAATATTTTTTTCGCCACATAAATTTCTTGGTGGACCTGGCTCCTCAGGTGTTTTGATATTCGATTCGGCAATGTACGATTGTAGCGTTCCCGATAATCCGGGCGGTGGAACTGTCGATTGGACAAATCCATGGGGGAAATATAAATATCTTGACAATATTGAAATGAGAGAAGATGGTGGTACGCCAGGCTTTTTGCAAGCATTTCGAACAGCTTTGGCAATTGAATTAAAAACCCAAATGGGAACCGAGAATATTGAGAAACGCGAAAAAGAACTTGTTGAAATAGCTTTTCGCGAATTTAAAAATATCAAGGGAATGAAAATTCTTGCCGATAATATTGAAAATCGGCTTGGGGTTATTTCATTTTATTTTGAAAATATTCATTACAATCTGTTGGTAAAAATTCTTAGCGACAGATTTGGAATTCAAGTTAGAGGAGGCTGTGCTTGTGCAGGAACTTATGGACATTTTTTACTTGACGTAAGCTACGAGCATTCAAAAGAAATAACCGACAAAATAAATTTGGGCGACCTTTCTGACAAACCTGGCTGGGTAAGGCTTTCATTGCATCAAACCATGAAAAACGAAGAGCTTTATTTCATTGCAGATGCCATAAAACAGATTAGCGAACGCATTAAAGATTGGAAAAAAGACTACACTTATATCCCTCACAAAAATGAATTTGTACATAACTCTCCTATAGAGCAGAAAAATATTTCTGAGTGGTTTAAGTTAGATTAAGTTTTTTGTGAAATTTTATTTATTCTCGCATTAAATCTTTCATCAATCTAGGTAGTGTCAATTAGAAAATGTTGAATTTTCATTCCTTTTTTATTGTGATTAATGAAAAAAAAATTATTCTTGAAAATAGTTTTTGGTATCTAAATAAGTTTTGATATTTTTGTTTTTTAGAATTTTATTTTCATAATAAAATTAAAGGAAATGAATGTACTAATTAAGGGTTAGGAGCTCAGAAAAATTATAACATTATCTTTTATAAATAGAAAAAAAGTGGTTTACAATTATTTTTACTTGAGAATTTGTTTCAATAGTTTGCAGTATTTCGATTAAGTAATTGTTTTAGTCCCCTACTTTTTAGTGAGAATATTTACACTGCTTTTGGGACAAAGCAAATAAAAAATAATAAGGATGAAAAAGAATTTATTTTTAGTGCTCGTTTCAATTTTAGTTTGTTTTAGTTCTTGCCAAAAAGAACCAGTGGCATCATTTACTGCTTCGAGTACTACAGCTTTGGTAGGCGAGACTATTAGTTTCTCAAATACTTCAGTAGATGGCAGTAGTTATGAATGGGATTTTGGTGATGGAAATACCTCTTCGGAAAAAAATCCAACTCATGTTTATGATTCGGCTAACACTTATTCCGTTAGTTTGATTGCAAATTCTAAAAATGGAAAGAATTCTGATGAAGCAACAGCAACTATTGTAATTATGGATTTGGAGCCTGTTGCAGGTTTTTCTTTTACAGGAGCAGGAGAAAATGCTCCATGTACTGTAACGTTTATAAACTCTTCAACAAATGCAACAAGTTATATTTGGGATTTTGGTGATGGCAATACTTCAAGCGACGAAAACCCTCAACATTTATATACAATAGGTGGCACATATACAGTAGAATTGACAGCTACCGGTAATGGAGGAACGAGTTCTATTTTGAAAACCGTCAATATAATAGATATTCCGGAGCCAATTGCAGATTTCACATATTCTGGAGGAACAGATCCTGCTCCCAGCACTGTCTTTTTTACTAACACCTCTCAGAATGCCACCTCCTACAATTGGGATTTTGGTAATGGGGAGTCTTCAACTTCAATGAATCCAGTACATACATTTAATTCAGGTGGTGTTTTTACAGTAAATCTCACTGCCACCGGAGCAGGCGGAACACATTCTATTTCGAAAAATATAAATATTGCTAATCCTATTGGACCTAATGCAGATTTTTCATTTACAGGTGCAGGTGCTTATGCTCCTTGCAGTGTTTCTTTTACTAATTTGTCTCAAAATTCACACTCATACAGTTGGGATTTTGGCGATGGTGGAACATCAACATCAGAAAATCCATCTCATACTTATAATACGGGGGGTGTTTTTACTGTAATCCTCACTGCCACCGGAACAGGAGGAACTAGCTCTAGTTTTCAAAATGTTGGTATTGAAGATGCTCCAACTAAACTCCAAATTAATCAACTTTTGTTAATGGATTATCCAATTACGGATGATTATGGTGATTTTTGGGATGTTTCAGATGGTCCGGATATCAAGTGGAAAATATTGGATGAAAATCAAGTAACTACTCTCTTTTCAGGAGGTATTTATTGGGATATTATTTACACCGATTTACCTTTAACTTATACATATGGATTGCCATATACACTAACAGATATAAATCCTACTTATACAATAATATTTTTTGATATTGATTCCCCAGATGAAATATGGATGGGAGGATTTTATTTTGAACCATCAATATATACAGATTATCCTTCTACTATATTGATGACTACTGGAGGAGTTGGTTATTTTGAATTCGAATTGTCTGTTACATGGCTAAATTCCAAAAATGAAGTTGTCAATACTAAAGGAGGTAAATCAAGAATAGAATTAGTACCTATTAAATCATTGAAAAAGTAAAAATTAATTTATTGCAGCTATTTTAGCTTGTCTACGAAAACAGCATAAAAATAGAAATTTCATTCGAAATATATCATTTATAAAAATTGCCTGTTGCATAGAGAACCTAACAAAATAGTAAGCGATATGTTTGCGGTTGCATAACGAAAATGATTTGAATGAAATTCAATTGGATAAAAAACATATTATTTTAAATATATCTGATGATAATACATTCATAAAATAAAAAAGATGAGAAAAATTGGACTATCATTAAGCTTAATCTTGGGTTTTGTAATTTTTTCTTTTGCGCAAAGAGACACAATTGCAGCATGGACTTTTCCTACCGGCCTAGAAGATGATAAATATGCAAATATTGGTACTGAACAAAATCTTGGAGAAAAGTATTTATCGGCTGAAGATACAACATCTGCCCAAAGAGAACTAACATACACGAACGGAGTTGAAGGCTCTGGAGATTTTGCCGCTACCGCAAATGGCAGGGACAATGGAGCGAATGCAAAATATTGGGCTATAAAGATTAAGGCTCAGGAATATTCTGAAATTCGAGTATCATCTCAACAAAGAGCTGCAAACAATCCTGCCGGACCTGAAGATTTTAAACTTCAATACAAAATTGGAGAAAATGGAACATGGACTGACATTCCAGGAGGTGATATAATAGTTGCAAATGATTGGACTACAGGTGTTGTTTCTAAACTGGATTTGCCAAGTGAAACCAACGAAACTTCTTCTTCGATACATATTAGATGGATAATGACTTCAAACGAAAATATTGAAGGACACGATGTTGATACTTTAGCAAATGCAAAAATTGATAACATAATTGTTACAGGTGTTCTTGCGACATCAATTGGTATTGAAGGAGATACTATTGCTGGTTGGACCTTTGCTTCTGACAGCATAGACATTTCATTAAATGCAAATTTGGGAATTTCAGAAAATAGCAATAATTATTTATCTGCTGAAGATACAAATTCTGTAGAAAGGGTAATCTATCTAACTAATGGAGCAACTGACAATGCAGCTACAACAGTTGGATGGAACGATGGAGCATGGTCGAAATATTGGTGTGTTAAATTTAAGGCAGAAGGTTTTACCAATATAAAAGTGTCTTCTAAACAGAGAAGTGGTGGCAACGAACCTGGTCCACGCGAATGGAAAATTCAGGCTCGACTAAGCCATGAAGACTGGATTATTGTTCCGAATGGAAATGTTACGGTAGCTGGCAATTGGACTACCGGTGTTGCAGAAAATCTTGAACTTCCTGAATTATTTGACAATCCCGGATCAAGCTTGATATATGTCAGATGGATTATGACATCAGATTCTTCAACAAATAACACTATCGTTGATGAATTTGGTGTTGCGAAAATTGATGATATAATTATCAGCGGAACTTCTTCTTCGGAGACCTATGAAATACTTTTCGAAAGTAAATTGAATATTTATCCAAATCCTTGCTCCGAAAATGTTATGGTTGAAAGTTCAAAGCTAATTGAAGAAATTAGTGTATATAATATTTATGGCAGCCTAATTGAAAAACAAAAATGCAACTCAAATTCAATATTTTATAGTTTGCCTCAGTGTAAAAAGGGGATATATTTAATTTCTGTTAAATATGCTGGCGATATAATTCCTGAAACTAGAAAAGTTACAGTTTTTTAAAACTAATTTTTTAGAACTTAATTTCTTAATAATCAGTTTTATCCAAATCATAGTTCATTTCAATTGATTCAGTTGGTTAGTGATTTTTAGGGCTGTTTAGTTTTTTATGAAACAGCCTTTTTTTTGTTTCTTATTCTGCGCATGCCGTCATCACTTCAAATGACAGCATATGATTATCAATCGTTTACGAGCAATGATTTTGAATTATGAGCGTTGTAATTCGCAGAACAGGAAGGCACGAAAAATGTTTTTGCTGATCATATAAAAACTAATCAACAATTTTAAATTCAACTCTTCTATTTTTTGCTCTGTTTTTTTCGGTGTCGTTCGGAGAAATTGGTTTTAGCTCGCCATGCCCAATTGCTATAAAGCGATTTTTTGATATTCCGTAGTTTATCAAATAATTCACAACCGAATTGGCTCTTTGCTGCGAAAGTTTATCATTATATTCGTTCGAGCCTTTGCTATCTGTGTGTGCAGAAATTTCGACTTTTATTCGTGGATTATTTTTCATTAGATCTGCAACTCTGTTTAATTCGCGATAGCTTACTGCCTGCAAAACATATGAATTAAAGTCGAACAAAATATTATTCAAAACAGCCTTAACATCTTTTTTTAGTGGCGATAATTCGGCATTTTTCACAATAGTGTCGGACAAAAAATTATGTTCAGGAATCAACAATTCCGAATAAAACATATATCCTATTGTCGATGCCGAAAAATCAAGAATATGTACTTTTCTGATTTCTATAGAATAGCTGCCGTCAGATTTGCAAATTTTTTCATAAGTTTTATTCACATTCAAATCGCTGATAGTAATTTTTGCTTTTATCGGCTTTTTTGTTTCTATATCAACAACATTCCCAATAAGAGTAAAAATTCTTGGAGTCAATGCAATGTTTTTTTCAATGTCTTGATATTTTATTCTTTTAACCAAATCAATTGTTTCAGGTATGGAATTTTCGAAGCCTTCGGAAGAAACCATAAATTGATATTTTAAACCGATTTCGAGCTGGGTTTCAAATTTTCCATCATCGCCGGATTGAAGCTCAAGAATTTCGTTTGTTTCAATATTTTTAATTGCAATTTTCGCTTTGATAGTTTCTTCCGATTCAATATCAGAAATAATTCCATTGAAAGGAACTGTGCTTGGAGATAATTCAATATTTTTATCAACAACAGTAAATTTTTTTATAGGTTTTATTTCAATAATATCATTTTTTTCAAAAAATCCTTCAGCTTCGAGCTCAATTTCGTACTTGTCTTTTTCTTTCAAAATACAAACATAATCGCCATCTATAGTGCTGTACAATTGAGAAATGATTCTATCGGATTTCGATTTTTTTATTGTAATATTTGCTTCTAAGAATTCTTTGTCTTTTTCGTTTTGAATTTTACCCCGCATTAAAACAAATTTTCCAAGTTGGTGTTCTTCAGGAATATTAATGGAATAAATGTCGTCAGAACTGAACTCGTTGCAAGTATAGTATAAAATATCTCCTGAAAATGGGATGCTTGCCAATTTCTCATTGTATGGAGAATTTACAAAATCGAGGTTTTCCGGTTCAGTCCAGCTTTTGTTTTCCTGCAAAGTAGTTTTGTAAAGGTCGAAGCCGCCTTTTCCTTCCTGGCGAATCGCAGAAAATATCAGACTTATGCCATCGACCATAATTCTTGGGCATTCAACAATACCTTTATTGATATTTTCGGGCAACAAAATCGGCTCGCCCCATGTTCTGTCTTCTTGCCTTTCGGAGACAAATAGTTGATATTTTATAGTTTTTTTTCGTCCTAACTTCACTTCTTTTCCTCGCATAAAATATAAAAACCTACCATCGGCTGATACAGATGGAAAACCTTCATACGATGAAGTATTAATGGGATTTCCTATGTTTTTTGCCTCTGCCCAAACGGAGCCTTTTTTTTCTGAAATCCAAATATCCATATTTCCTTTTGTTCCTTCAATATCTGAAGTAAAAAATATAAAGTTCCCATCGTATGAAAGAAACGAGCCTCCAACAAAATTGGGGCGTTTCGCAAGTTCATTTAGGTCTGGGATGTTAAGTTTTATTTTCCAAATAGAATCAGAACTTTGGTTAGATTTCATTAGTCGCCATTGCCCGGTTCTATCGGTTTCGTAAATCATTGTTTTTCCATCGAAACTTATTGTTGGACAATATTCATTATAAATCGAGTGATTGATTTTTAGTCTGGTGCTTTTGTTGTTTTGGGCAAACGAAAGACCTACGAATAATATACTTGCGATGAATGTTATTATAATTTTCATACTGACATTTTCTTGTTAGTCATTTCAATAATAATGAGTTTCTGAAGAAATACTAATTTAGAAATCTCTTTTTTTCATTAAAATTAAAACCTATTAATATTTCGTGTATTCCGCTCGAATAACTTACAATATTGCTCAACGAATATCCAAAGGAATATGCTGCAATAAAATTTTTATATCGAAAACCTGTTTTTGCAAAGAAAGATTCAGAATTGCTCCATGAGCCACCTAACCAAAAATTCTTTTTAAAATAGAAATTCACTCCAAAATCGTAAACTACCGGTGAGTTTATAATAGCTTTTGCTGTGGAATTTGGCTCTATGCTGAAATTTTTGGACAAATCGAACTCATAAGCACCATTAATAAAATAATGCCTAACCATTTTATTGTCATCGGAATTGCTTTCATATTTATATGAATTTTCAAGAATTTGAGCCGAGCTTATTCCAAAATAGTATTTGTGAGAATAAAATAATATGCCTGCATTTAAATCGGCAAAAAACTGAGCATCGCTACTTGTGGTCAATGTTGGGTCAAATCCTGAATAGTCTTCATTCTCAGTTAGATTTCCAATTTTGAATTGATATATATTCCCGGAAATTCCTATTGAAAGATTATGATTTTTTTTATCGTTCAATGTTAAATGATATGCCATTGAAAAATTAATCCCGGCACGAGAAAACGGTCCACTTTTGTCGCTGTACAAATATGATCCTATTCCAAATCTGCCATTTCGCAACACAGGAAATCTGTTTAATGATTCGCCTGTATGGTCAAATTTTCCGACTCTTGAAATTCTTGAATGAAAGCTAATTATATTTGTTTGCGGAGCATTGTCGAAACCCAATAGATTCATATGCGAGATAATACGCAAAGGAGTATAATTCTGACTTCCGGCCACAGCAGGATTTATAAGAAAACTATTTAGCTTATATTGGTTATAAAGCGGCAGTTGCTGCGCTTTTGCTGCTGCAACATTTATTGTTAGAATTATTATTAAAATTAGTTTCTTCATTATTATCTTATAATTGAAACATCTCCTTTAATGATGGCTGTTCCATTTTTTAAATCAATTATATAGAAATATGCGTCTATTGGTAGATTTTTGCCTTCATATTTTCCGTCCCATTTGTTATTGTCATAGTTGCCAACAGATTTAAAAATCAGTTTAGACCATCTGTTGTATATTTCAACAACTGCATTCTGATAAAGATGAATGTTTGTAATTTCCCATTCGTCGTGATAGCCATCGGCATTTGGTGTAAAAACACTTGGAATTGAAAGACAATTTTCATTTTCATAAATGATTTCAAATTCGTTGGTTTTGCTGCAATTATTTAAGTCCGATACGGTAACTTCATAAAATCCGGATATTAAATCGAAAATTGAGTCTGTTTGCTCTCCAATTGACCATTGGTAAGAATATGGAGCAAATCCTGAATCTACAGATAAAGCAATGTAAGCATCGTAATTATCTACACAACTTGCATTTTGAATCTCGGCATTTATAATTATTTCAGCAGGCTGATCTAAGAATATACTTGCATTTGTTTCGCAATTGTTGCTATCTATAATTTCAAGTGAAAATTCGCCTGTAGCAATATTTGATATGTTTGATTCTATTTGCCCATTGCTCCATAAAAAATTGTATGGTTCGTTTCCGCCTGAAATATTGCTAACAATTATTCCATCTTCATAATCAAAACAACTTATTTTTTGAAAAACTTCTAAATTCAAAAGTAAAGGATTAGGCTGAGAAATTGTGATTATTTCGGTACTATCTTTACAACTATTTAAATCGTAAACAACAAGGTAATAATCTCCTATTCCTAAATTATCCAAAGATTCGTCCGACGAACCGGTATTCCATTGGAATTGGTACTGAGGAAGTCCGCCACTAACATTGATAGAAATGGAGGCATCATGGTTTCCATAACATGAAACATTTACAATATCAGTAATGGAAACATTTAGTTCGCTTGGTTGGTTTAGCAAAATTTCAAACTGTTCTGAGCAGTTCAAGGAATCTGTAATTGTAACAACATAAGTTCCGGCAGTTAAGTCGATAATATTTTGAGTTGTAGAATCGTTCGACCAAAGGAGGGATATAGGACCTTCTCCATTAATAATATTTGAAATATTGATATATCCATTACTGTCGTTGAAACAAGAAATTTCATAGCCATTATAAACACTAATGTTAAAATTTGCATCAATTTGTTGGTTTTGCATAATTTCAACTGAAATTGAATTTACGCAAAAAAGTGTGTCAGTAACTGTCAAATAATAGAATCCGGCAGGAATATTTGACAAATCTTCGCTTGTTTCGCCGTTTGACCAAATAAAACTGAAAGGCGTGGTTCCTCCGAAGGTGCTCACATCAATGCTTCCATTAGAAGTGCCAAAACAAACTGTGTTGGTTTCTAAATAGTCTAAAATGAGGATATCAGGTTCAGTAATAATAAAATTTTCTATGGTTTCGCAGTTATTAAAATCTGTGATGGTAACTTGATAGTTCGAGGCTGACAAAAATTCAACTGTTGCAAGAGTATCTCCGTTCGACCATAAAAATGAATATGGAATTGTTCCACCTGTGATTTGCAGAGCAATAGAACCATCCGACAAAGAATTGCAACTGACATTAGTAATATTGGAAGTTACAATTACCGAATCTGGTTGAGGAATCAAAAAACTATCACTTTTTGTGCAATTATTCTGGTCGTTAATTGTGATGAAATAATCTCCCGGATTTAAATTTGATATTTGATTAACGGTGGATCCATTCGACCAATTATATAAATATGGAGAAATCCCACCTGTGATTGCAATAAATATTTCTGCATTTGAAGTTCCATAGCAGATTAAGTTTGGGATATAAGCATTTATAATAATTGAATCCGGTTCACTGATGGAAACGCTATCTATATTTTCACAAAGATTATTGTCTGAAACGGTAACAAAATATGTATTTGCTGTCAAATTATAGATCGAATCTGAACTATTTCCGTTAGACCAAATAAATGTATATGGAGCATTTCCGCCAGAGATTTCAGCTTTTATTGTTCCGTTCGAATCATTATAGCATAATGCATCTGCAATATTAAAATTAAATTCTATTGAGTCGGGTTCAAAAATTTCTATACTATCGAGAATTACGCAGCCATTAACATCTTCTACACTTATTAGATATGTCCCGGCATAAAGATTTTGGATATCTTCATCGGTTTCGCTATTCGACCATATATACGAAAATGCTTGTGTTCCACCGGAAACTGACAAATCAATTGCTCCATTGTTTATGCCAAAACAACTAACATTTGAAGTATTAAAAGATAAACCGAGAGCACTTGGTTGAGTAATTGAAATACTCTCGCTGTACGAACAGTTATTTATATCTGAAACTGTCAAGGTGTAAATCCCTGCTATCAAATTTGATAAATCCTCGATGCTTACGCCATTCGACCAAATGTAGGAGTATGGCGAAGTCCCTCCGGAAACAGAAATATTCAATGAGCCATCTGATAATCCGTAGCAACTTACATTTTGTTGATTGTATAGAATTGCAATTTCTGAATTGGGTTGTTCAATAGTTAAGCTGTCTGAGATAGAACAATTGCCGGAATCGGTGATAGTTACATAATAATTCCCTGCCGGCAGTAAGGAAATATCTTCGGCAGTTTCTCCGTTCGACCAAGATGTTGAATATGATGGAGTTCCTCCCAATATTTGTAAATCAATGCTCCCTGTGGAATCATTAAAACAATTTACATTTGTTCCTTGAAGAAATGACAATAATGCTGAATCTGGTTGAGTAATAGTTATTGAATAAGTGCTTTCGCAGGAATTTGCATCATAAATGCTTACAAAATATGTTCCGCTTGAAAGATTGATCAAATCTTCATCAGTAAAACTATTAGACCATAAATATGAATATGGTGAAATTCCACCGCTTGCAGTAAGGTTTATATTTCCATCGGAAAAACCAAAACAAGAAATATTATCAACAACATAATTGGCAAATAATGAATCGGGTTGGAAAATTTCTATACTATCTTCACTGATACATCCAAAATTATCAGTTACTGTTACTGAATAATTTCCTATGGGCAGCGAATTTATATTATCGCTTGTTTGACCGGAAGACCATAAATAACTATACATAGCAACAGGATATCCTCCGGAAATTGTTGCACTTATTGAACCGCTTTGGTTTGAATAGCAATCAACATTTATTGCATCTAAATTTACCTGCAATATAGAACCAGGCTCCATAATAGGAAATGACTCAGTGTTTGTACAATTATTACCATCAATTACTGTAACACTATAATTTCCTGAAGGCAAATTCGATATTGAAAATAAAGTATCTCCTGTACTCCAATTGTATGAATACGGTAGTGTTCCACCTGAAACTATTGCGTGTGCAGTACCACTACTATCGCCACTAAAACATGTATTAAAAATGCCATTAATTGTAACAGATAGTTCTTCTAAAGGCTCGCTAAGAAATATACTATCTATAATGCTGCAATTATTATTATCACTAACTGTAATAATGTATGTGCCTGAATATAAATTACTAATAGCTGGATTTATTTGTCCGTTTGACCATAAAAAAGAGTATGGTGAACTTCCTCCGGTAATCAGAATTCCTGCCTCGCCTGTATTTATTCCGCTACAATTTAAATTTTGAGATGTCATTGCATATTCAATTGAATCCGGTTGAATAATTTCAAATGAATCTGTTGCTTGACAATTGAGCGAATCTGTTACAGTTATACTATAGGTTCCAATAGACAGATTTGAAATATTAGCAATGCTTTCTCCATTCGACCAATTGTAGTGATAAAGCAAATATCCATTTGTGGCAGTTATATCAATTTCGCCTGTAGCAGTTGCGTAGCAAGCAGCATTTGTAATATTTGCCTGAATATTTATGTTTCCATTTGACTCTAAAATTGGTGCAGTTTCAAAATCCTGACAACCATTAGCATCGGTAACTGTTAAATTGTAATATCCGGCCGAAAGTCCACTATGAGTAGCAGAACTTGTATTGTCCCACCAAAGATATGAATATGGCGATATTCCACCACTCACTAAAGCATGAGCAGTTCCGGCACTTGAGCCATAGCAAATCTGAAAAACTCCGGTAATTACTACATTAAGTTCGGGAGATTGTCCTACAACAATACTATCAGTTTTCTGGCAATTATTGTTGTCAGAAATTGTTATGTGATAATTTCCTGCATTAATATTTGATAAATCTTCGCTTGTGTGCCCATAGGTCCATGAATAAGTAAAAGGCGAAACTCCTCCCGAAACTGTCAAATCAAGAGAAGCTGAATTTTCTCCAAAGCAAATTGCATCGCTCACTAAGAATGTATTAGAAATTGAAGAATCGGCTTCAATGATCTCAAAAGTTTGAATAGTTTCGCATACAAAATTTGTAACTGTTACAGTGTAAAAACCTCCCGAGAGTCCATAAATATCTTCATTGGTTGAACCATTCGACCAAAAAAATATAGTTGGAAATGAAATATTAGCACCATTTACAGTAAGATCTATTTCTCCATCTGAGTCGCCAATACAAGTAACATTCTCAATATTTGCACTAAGCATTAATGCTGAACTTGTCTCAATAATTTGAATTGAATCTGTAGCGAGACAATCATTGTCGTCAGTTACGGAAACATAATATACTCCTGCCAACACGTCGAAGTTGAAACCAAAAGTTGAACTATCTGACCACAAATAATTATAGCCTGAAGTAGCGATCCCACCGCTAACATTTGTGAATAGTTTGGTTGTTTCGCCAAAGCAAACAATATTATCATTTGCAAAAATATTTACTTGCAAAAGTGGAGCTTCGTTTATTGTATAACTGTTTACTGTCGAATCTCCAAGAATGTCAGTAATAGTAACTGAATATATTCCGCCAGAAAGATTATAAATATTTTCTGATGTGTCGCCATTCGACCATAGGAAACTATATGGATTAGTGCCTCCCGATACGGATATTTCTATAAAACCATCGGCGAAACCATTGCACGAAACATGTGATATTGTGTCGGTAACTAACAATAATTCAACGGCTTGCAGCTTATTCTTGAAAAAAACATCAGTATGATTTGCCTGTGTATTAATAAATAAACTTATTAGAAGCAATATATTGTAAAACTTAATCATTCAATAAAATCAAAATTTGTTGTAAAAATATTGTCTTCAACGAGCTTATCTGATAAATGTTTTAATTTATTTTACCAAGCATAATAAAAACTACATTGAAGTTTTTTATCGAATTTGAAGACAAGTTTTCTTATGCTTTTTGTTGCTTTTGTATGTTAATATTTCTAATTTTTTTTTAGGCTAAATTATTTTTAAGATGATGAAAAATAATAGACTATTTTTTTGTTGTCAATTGACACAATTAGCAATTGCAAAATACACCTGTAGCTTTATAGGAAAAATAAAATTTATAAAAATTTGCAGAAGATATGATTAAAATTGAATATTTTTTTTAGATTTGTAGCAATTCAATTTTTATGTCAAATAAATGATAAGAAATATTGCAAATAATTTATTTTTTAAGCTTAATAAAGGAAAATGCACATGCTTAACAACTTGTTATACAGGGTGTTACCCCCCCCCATCCATATTTTCAATTAATAGGGAAGCTTGATTTATTAAGAGTTTTATATCCTTCAATATACGCTATTAATAAATTCTTCCTAATAGAAGAAAAAGTATTTCCGAAAAAACTTAATATACTTTTCAAGAAAAAATTGAAAGATATTTTTTCACGAGTAATAAACATATTTGTTTTGAAGAAAAATAAATTTGTGAATTGAGCTCAAATAGAGTTAGTAAGTTTATTTGATGAAATCTACCAAAAAAATAAATAGTTAAATAAATTTCTTTTTGAGCATGACAAAATACTATTGAAAAAAACACTGGCAGTTTCTGTTGTATAACCATTCAAAACTATAAACCAACATTAGTTTATATGCAACACATGGCAGTATTTTGTTTTTTAGGTCATGTAAGTTTGACTTTAAGTTTTTAAGCCAAAACTAATACGTATGCAGTTTATGCACTATTTATTTCCAAAAGTTTCTGAAATTTTTGGATAATTTTAAAACTATTAAATTTAACAAAATGAAAAAATATTTAATTCTTAGTTTATTAATAATACTAGCTAATAGTCATATTGCTCAGGTAGCTACATGTTCATCAACACAGGGAAGTTATGATGCCAATAACAACTATCGGGACATAATTTATATTGAAGGAGATGCCAATGGCAAAAGAGATAATCTTAGCTTTTCTAATATTATTGGCTCAAATAGTAATAGTGATGGTTATACCATTATTATTAATAAAAATAATATTCCTGTAGTTATTGATGGAGAACCAGATGGTGGATATAATTTTTGCATACGATTTATCAATTGTACAAATTTTGTTTTAACAAGTAGCACTACAACTTCAGATCCATATGGTATAAAACTATATGCAATTAGAGATAATGGGACTACTTACGCTAATGGAATAACATTTGATGGAAGGTGTTTCAATTATATAATTGAAAATATTGAGATCTATAATGATCCGGATGCCGCATTAGATGGAGATAATGATAATGTTGGTATATATATTAATGACCCACATCCTTATTATCATGTGAATAATGTGCAATGTAATTCTCAAAATATGTTTGTTCGATGGGGAAATTATATAGATTTGACTACTAATACATTTACAGAAGGATATTTTATTGAAAATGTTATTATTAGAAACAATAAAATCTATAATATGGGTAAGGAAGGAATGTATATCGGATATTCATCACCATATGAGTATGAAATATTAACTTGTGGAGGGACAGATTATAAAATATTCTGGCCTGAACTAAAAAATATACAAGTCTATTCAAATACTATTGAGAATACTGGAGCAACAGGTATAAAAATATCTAATGATAGTCTTGGGATATTTGTTCATGATAATATAATAAAAAACTATGGGCTAAAAGACGGTGGGAATAATGCAGGTATTTGGATTGGAGGTGGTACTTATCAGGCTTCGTTTTATAACAACTGGATTGAAAATGGCACCGGAGAAGGTATTGGTTCAAAGGGTGCCTATTATATAGATATCTTCAACAATATAATAAAAGATGCAGGTAGTGTCCCAAATACAGACAATGGTCATGGAATATATATCAACTGGTTACAATCTACACCTATCTACACAGATGATAGAGGTTATAGAATATACAATAACACAATCGTAAATCCTGAGGAAGATGGAATATTCGTAGAACATTCATGGTTTTCAGGAAAAAAAATATATAATAATATTATTGTTTATGATTCTTCAAATGATGCAATTGATATCAGTGGACAAGGCGATTGGACAATTTTTGATAATTATCATACCACTACAATCTCAACTGTTGTTTTCGTTGACCATGTTAATTCTAACTATAATCTATCAATTTACTCGCCTTGTATTGATAATGCCTATAATATTGGATTAGATTTTGATTATAACAATAATTTCAGACCAAGTTGTTATGGTACAGATAAAGGAGCGTTAGAGTCTAAAATATTACGATGGGAGTATCAAACTACAGGTGCACCACATACAATTGTTATAGGACCAACATCCAGTATTTCAAAAGTAGATTTGAGTACAAATCAGCAAACAGATATTGAACAAGGAGATGTTATTGGAGTTTTCTATTCCGATAGTGAAGGGAATATGGCTTGTGGAGGATATGCTACTTGGGACCTTACAAACGGTGCAACTGTAATTGCCTATGGAGAATCTATTGCAGGAGAAGATGATGGTTTTGTTAATGGAGAAACTATGACATGGGTAATTCATGATGCAGATGAAAATGTTGAATATTCAGCTTGGCCAATTGATGATAATAACAGTGTTATTGATTACAGTGCGAATAGTAGTTCAACACTTGTGAAATTAAAGTCTGCCTGTCAGGAAATTGAACTTGAAAAAACATGGGATTTGATTTCAACTTATATAGATCCATTATGTCCTGAAATTGAATATGTTTTAAAAGACATTGAGCCTTATGTAAATGAAGTTCAACGATATGACAATGGAGTACCTGATATAAAATATTATAAACCCGAAATAGAGAATGATATAAATGATATTCAAATAGGTGAAGGTTTTAAAATAAGTATGAACAACCTTAATCAAACACTTACATTATATGGTGCTAAAGTGCCATACTATCACGATATTACATTGGAATCAACTAAAGATTATTTTGGCTATTTAAAGTATAATGAGGCAGAAATCGAAAATATGTTAAGCGATGTTGTTAGTGATATAATGTATGTAAAAGACGATGATGTATTCATTTATTTTCCAGGGATACTAAATACAATAGAGTGGATGAAACCAGGTGAGGGATATTATTGTCATTTGTTAAGTTCTCAAAATATTACTTTGAATTATCCCTCAGGAACAAAATCTCATAGTTTGCCAATGGAAAAATCAGAAGTTGCATATTATACTGATTATTATAAAACATATAATACTATGGGCTTGGGCTTAATGCTAGATTCATGGGATAATATGCCAGAAAATGGAGACGAGATTGGAGTTTTCGACTCACAGGGTATGCTTTGTGGTGCTGCAGTTTACGAAAATAATAATATGGTATTCTTAGTTCATGGCGATGACAAAAGCACAAACATTAAGGAAGGACTTTTGGAAAATGAAGAATTTACTATTAGAGTTTATAATTCGTTTTCCGGTATAGAGAGAGAATTTGAAGTTGCTGAGTGGATTGAAGGTAGTGAAAAATATGAAGATGATGGTATTAGCATTGCTGGAAAAATGCAGGAAATAGTTCCTGAATCAATTGTTTTTTGTAAAATTTTCCCAAATCCTTGCAAAGATAGTTTTACTGTTAATTTTTACCTCCCAACTAAAGAATCTATAAAAGTAGATTTATTCGATATGTTTGGTTCAAAGGTAGATAATATAATTTCGAAGGAATTGACAAAAGGATATCATTCTTATAACTACCAAATTAGTTCACTTTCTAAAGGTACATATTTTGTTAAACTTTCATCAGAAAGTTTTAATGCTACCAAAAAGATCATACTAATGTAACTATATTTTGTTATATTTCCATACGGTTTTACCGTGCATAATTCTTGTATGGAAGTATTATCAAAAACCTCCAAGTCATCGGATGACTATTTGTAAAATTGTATAAGTCATCCGATGACTCACATATTAATAATTTGGAAATATATATAAAACACTAATTTTGTTTAAAATAAATATAATTATGAAAATCTTTATTTTAATAATACACATCTTTACTATAAATATCCATGTTTTTTCACAAGAAGTAGAATGCGAATGGATTCTATCTGCTGGAACTAATGCTCAAGAGTCAGTATATGCAATTGAAAATGACAATAATGGAAATTGTTATATGTTATACGCAAGTCCGTTTAATCAGCCTATTATGATTGATACTATACAAGT
>JABHKC010000065.1 GCA_018692315.1 Bacteroidota bacterium
CTGTTTCTTTGACTTATCCACCGAATTAGATTTTTTCTAATAACCTGCACCAGCAGGGTATTTCAAACAGACCTGACAGGTTTCGAAAACCTGTCAGGTCTTTTCATATCATCCAAATATTTTGACAAATACAATTCGAAAAAATAGAAATAAATAAATTGCATTTTGCCTTTTAAATTATTACCTTAGCTGAATAATTTATTATAACATTTTAATTAATAAACTTATGAAAACAAAAATATTAATATTTCTAAGTATTTTTATAATTACTACCAACCTTTGTGCACAAGAACCAGTATTTGAATGGGCCGAAACCTTTGAGATTATTATAAATTCTCTTGCTGTTGATGAAGCCGGAAATAGCTATTATACCGGATATTATGAGAATACAGTTGATTTTGACCCGGGATCGGGAGTATTTAATCTTGTTTCAAACGGACAAGAAGATATTTTTATTTTGAAATTAGATGTTTTTGGCAATTTCGAATGGGCAATAAACTATGGGGGTATAGGTGGAGACGAAGGAGTTTCTTTAGTTGTAGATTCTGTTGGCAATATATATATTGCAGGGGAATTCGGTGAAACTCTGGATTTTGATCCTGGCCCCGGTGTTTGTTATTTAGTGCCTGATTATTATTATGCTGAGTTTATTTTAAAACTTGATACATACGGCAATTTTATTTGGGCAAAAATGATTGACTCATACTTGGGCGTATGGGGTAATAATTCAAACATAACATCGCTAAAAATTGATAATAATACAAATGTTTATATTACCGGAACTCTTCAGGGAACTGTCGATTTTGATCCAGGTCCTGCCATATATAATCTTACAGCTGATGGCTGGTCTAATATTTTTCTCTCAAAATTAAACTCATCAGGAGAATTTGTTTGGGCAAAAAAACTTGATGGTAGCGAAGAAAGCATGTGTAATTCCCTTACAATTGGTGGTGAAAATAATATATATGCTATAGGCTATTTTAGTGATACTACAGATTTTGATCCCGGACCCGGTGTGTATAATCTTGTTTCAGAAGTTTATGCAGATATTTTTATTGCCAAATACGATTCTTTAGGGAATTTTGTTTGGGCAAAAAGAATTGGTGATATTTACGGTGAAAACGCATTTTCATTGGCTGCTGACGATAACGAAAATATTTATTATACTGGGTTTTTTAAAGGAACTGTTGATTTTGATCCTGGTCCGGGAGTATATAATCTTGTTTCAAATGGTTCTGAATATATATTCATTTCCAAACTAAGTTCTTCAGGCAATTTTATTTGGGCTAAATCTATGGGGAGTAATTATCAAGATATTGGTTATTCATTGGCTCTTGATTCAGCATATAATGTTTATACTACAGGCGAATTTGATGAAACTGTCGATTTTGATCCCGGACCGGGTGTATATAACCTTAGTTCAAATGGGAACGATGATATTTTCATTTCTAAGCTTGACTCTCTTGGTAATTTTGTATGGGCAAGAAACATAGGTGGTAATATGGGGGATGTAGGGAGAAACATTGTTCTTGATAAAACAGCAAATATTTATTCATCGGGGGGATTTGATGGAACTGTTGATTTTGATCCGGGTCCAGGTATTTATAATTTAACAGAAATGAACAATGCTCAGAATTATTTTCTCAAAATAACACAATCCTTTACAGCTTTACATACAAATTTGGACATTTCTTGTTTTGGAAACTCCGATGCATCAATTAACATTTCTGTTTATAATGGTGTTTCTCCCTATTCATTTCTTTGGAGCAACGGCGAAACTACAGAGGATATTTCTAACCTGGGAGCAGGTACATATTATGTTAGTATTACTGACGCTAATAATGATTTGATTACTGATTCTGTGATTATTACACAACCAGACGAATTTGATTTGTCGTTCGTTGCTACAGATGCATCGGCAATAGGAGCATCAGATGGTACTATTGATTTATCGGTGAATGGTGCAACACCACCCTACTCATATTTATGGAATACCGGAGATACTATTCAGGATTTATCTAATTTGCCAATTGGTCAATATTCTGTAACTATAACGGATGCTAATTTGTGTTATACGATAGATACTATCAATATTTTTGAGCCTTATTATAACCGGCTTCCTTTGCTCGAACATTTTTCTTCAGGCTCAAGTGCATGTTACGATTGTTGTAATTTAGAGCAAAATTTTCAAAACATTATATCGCAAACAAACGGGCAATGTGCAGTTATCAGATATCCCGGAAATATTTTTCCCGATGGATATGAAACCACCGAATCTA
>JABHKC010000066.1 GCA_018692315.1 Bacteroidota bacterium
GAATTTGCCTTTGTAAGGACAGATATAGGGTCAAATTCATTTTTCAAAGAATGATTCAATAAATTTCAATCTTCTCAAATTTTAAAAGTTGTGTAGTCTGACTTTCTCAGCAAGCCCTATTTACTTTAAAAAACAATAATTCTATTAAAAAAAAATTATTAAATTTGCAATCTATTTTATTGCCATTACGCATTATGAGAATAGTCATTAAAATCGTTTTATTTTTTACAATAATAGCATTACCTATTTTAAGCTATGCACCTCCAGGTGGTAGTTGGAATCCAGGTGATACAGAACCTACTGTTCCAATCAGTGGAGGTTTGTTGTTTTTATCGCATCCGCAATTATTTATGGAGTTAGAAAATATATCTCCAGAAATAAATAATCCAAAACATTTTTCCGAATTTTTATTTTTGAGTTTGTAATTTTAAATAAAAGCATAACTTTGCAGCCGCAAAACATAATGGTGAAGTAGCTCAGTTGGTAGAGCAAAGGACTGAAAATCCTTGTGTCGGCAGTTCGATTCTGCCTTTCACCACAAAGCCCCACAATAGTGGGGTTTTGTTATTTAGGACTATCTCATTCCTGACTTCATCACAAAAATAGCAACAAATCTATAAGGGCTAGATTATCAGTATTATACAAATTTTTCAGCATTCAAATGGGTGGCGCAAAGTTAATTTGTTCAACTTTGTGTTATGTATATCAGGAGTAAGAAAAACCGCTCTGGTAGTACCAGTATTGTTGTTGTCGATAAGAGTTCAGGCAAATACAAGGAGCTTATTACAATAGGTACAAGCAAAGATTCTCAAGAATTGGAGCGGTATCATGAACTTGGCAAACAATGGATAAAAGATCGTTCAGGACTATTAGAAATTGACTTTCATGATCATCGAAAACAAACTGAACAGTTTATTGGCCAAATAAATCAATTATTGATTAATGGCACTGAGTTGCTATTGACTAAAATATTCAATGAAATTGGATTTTCCAGTATTAGGGATGATGTTTTCAAACATCTGGTTTTATCAAGATTAAGTTTCCCAAGCAGTAAAAGAGCAACCGTTGAATATTTAAAGGATTATTATGGATTTGAGGTAGATCTTAATCTGGTTTATCGATATTTAGATGATCTATATAACAAATACAAAACAGATATTCAACGAATAAGTGTAAATCATACCAGACAAATATTAGGAGGTGTAATAGGGATTATATTTTATGATGTAACCACCTTGTATTTTGAAACAGATAATGAAGATGGGCTTCGTAAAAATGGTTTTTCGAAAGATGGAAAACATCAAAACCCGCAAATAGTTTTAGGTTTATTGGTAAGCAGAGACGGTTACCCACTAACCTATCAGATATTTGAAGGAAACAAATTCGAGGGACACACCATGCTTCCCATAATTAGTGATTTTGAAAAAGAATATAATATTAAAGGAGCAGTAGTAGTGGCAGATGCAGGCTTAATGTCGAAACAGAACATACAAGAGCTTGACAGGTTTAATTATCAATACATTATTGGAGCTAAGATCAAAAATGAATCAGAAAAGATCAAGACATGGGTTTTGTCCCAGAAAATTACAGATGGCGAATTTGCGGAGCTTAAAAAAGCTAATGGCAAGCGATTGATTCTAGGCTATTGTGAGAAAAGGGCAAGAAAAGATTATCATAATCGAAAAAAAGGTCTTGACAGGCTTGAAAAGCTTTTTAAAACAGGCAAATTAACTAAAGCAAGCATAAATAAAAGAGGCTATAATAAGTATCTGAAAATGGATGGAGAAGTACAAGTTCAAATAGACCACAATCTATTTGAAGAAGACGGTAAGTGGGACGGACTGAAAGGATACTTTACCAACACAAAACTAAAAGCGAATGAGGTGTATTCGAATTATTCAAACTTATGGAAAATCGAAAATGCATTTAGAATTACCAAAAGTAAAATAGAAATCCGACCAATGTTCCATTTTACTCCAAAACGAATAGAAGCTCATATTTGCATTTGTTTTGTTGCATATAAAGTATATAAAGAGTTGGAAAGGCAGCTTAAAGAGCTGAGATCCAGTTTAAGTCCTGATAGTGCAATTAAGATTGCAAAAACGATATGTACGATTAAAGTGACTGTTCCTAACTCTGAAGAAACTATAGAGAAAGTTTTACTGCTCACTGAAAAACAAAAACAATTAGCTAAATTGTTTTTGTTTTAAATTGGGTGGCGCATTGACGAAGTCAGGAAATAATTGCTTAATTATCTTTAAA
>JABHKC010000067.1 GCA_018692315.1 Bacteroidota bacterium
CTAAAGAAATTAATCCAATTGAAAAATTTGAATTTTTAACAACTCCTATTGAAATGGTTTTTGTTAAAGGCGGTACTTTCGATATGGGCAGTAATGATGGCTCTGATGATGAAAAACCGATTCATCCGGTAACACTTCCAGATTTTTATATTGGCAAATATGAAGTAACACAAAAACAATGGACTGAGATTATGGGCAACAATCCATCCCATTTTAAAGATTGTGATGATTGTCCGGTTGAAAATGTTTCCTGGGATGATGTTCAGGAGTTTTTGAAAAAACTAATTGAAAAAACAGGACAAAACTATCGTTTGCCTACCGAGGCTGAATGGGAGTATGCAGCGAGAGGCGGCATTTCGACAGGCTCAACGACCTATGCTGGCAGTAACAATATTGAAGAAGTTGCATGGTATTATGAAAATTCAAATAATAAAACCCATCCAGTAGGCCAGAAAAAGCCAAACGAGCTTGGCATTTTCGATATGAGCGGAAATGTATGGGAGTGGTGTTGTGATAGATATGACAAGGATTATTATCAAAATAGTCCCGAAAATAATCCACAAGGTCCATCAGTTGGCTCTAGTCGTGTTTTGCGTGGTGGTTCATGGATCAGCGACGCCGTCAATTGCCGTATGGCAGATCGCAGCACCGGCATGCCCGTCCTCAGGAGCAACCTTATTGGTTTGCGCCTGCTGTTTGCTTTGCAGTTCACAAGCCAGGAAAAGGACAAGTAGCAGGCAAGGAAGTTTCGGGTCGCTTTCTCAGGGCAAGGGACGTAGCCCTAAGAGAAAGTGAAGCGAAACTGACGAAACGCCGGCAAACACAGGATTGAAACCCTGTGTTGATACCGCTATACTTTCACAATAGTCCCTATTTGTTCACTCAAAATTACTTTTTTCAGGTTTCCAAGTTTGTTCATATCAAAAACAATAATTGGAAGATTGTTTTCTTTGCACATTGTAAATGCAGTCATATCCATAATTTTCAAGCCTTTTTGATAAGCTTCATCAAAAGTGATAGTTTCGTATTTAGTGGCATTTGGATCTTTTTCCGGATCAGCAGTATAAACACCATCTACGCGAGTTCCTTTTAATAAAACCTGAGCGTCAATTTCAACTCCCCGCAGTGCAGAGGCAGTGTCGGTTGTGAAAAATGGATTTCCTGTTCCGCCCGAAAAAATTACAATTTCTTTGTTGAAAAAAGCTTCAAGGCATTTTTGTTTGCTGTAAAGCTCGCCTACAGGTTCCATTCTGATTGATGTGAGGAGACGAGCTTTTGAACCAATAGATTCGAATGCCGACTGTAGAGCCATTCCGTTGATTACGGTTGCCAACATTCCCATATAATCACCTTTCACTCTATCGAAGCCTTTCTCTAATCCTTGCATTCCACGAAAGATATTTCCACCACCGATCACAATTCCAACTTCAACGCCTAATTCAGAAATTTCAGCAATTTGTTCTACATATTCTATAATTCTTTTCTCATCAATACCATATTGAGAATTTCCCATTAGGGCTTCTCCGCTAAGTTTTAATAATACTCTTTTGTATTTTAACATGCCGTTCAATTTTATTTAAATGAACTCAAAGATATAAAAAAAGGGATTTCCATTTCTGAAAATCCCTTTTTTTATTATTGAATAGTTTCTTAACTTTTCAGTGCGAAACGTTTAAATTCTGTAATTTTTAAGTCTTTATTATTTGCAGTAATATATTGCTTAACAGTCATTTTGTTGTCTTTGATAAAGTCTTGATTCGCCAAAGTATTATCTTTAAAGAATTTGTTCAATTTTCCGAAAGCAATTTTTTCAAGAAGTTTTTCTGGTTTCCCTTCTCGAAGTGCTTGTTCTTTTCCAATTTCAATTTCTTTGTCGATAACTTCTTGAGAAACATTTTCTTTATCTATGGCAACAGGATTCATTGCTGCTACTTGCATTGCAACATCTTTTCCTAATTGCTGCTCAAAACTTGAATTGTTAAATCCAACCAATGTTGCAAGCATATTTCCCGCATGAATATATGCAACAACTTTTTCTGCATCTATTTTTGAATAGAAAGATAAAGCAACTTTTTCGCCAATAATTCCACTTTGTTCAACAACCTCTTCGGCCAGAGTTTTTCCGTTTAACTCTAATTGTAATAGTTCGTCGAGATTTGCTACTTGTTTTGCTGTTGCTAAATCAGCTATTATTTTCGCAAAATCAATGAATTTTTCATTCTTTGCAACAAAATCGGTTTCACAATTTAGAACAATCATGATTCCAGATTTCTCATCTGCTGATACTTGAGATAATACAACTCCTTCTGTTGCTTCTCTTTCTGCACGTTTGTTTGCTATTGCTTGTCCTTTTTTTCTGATTACATCAACTGCCTGGTCGAAATCGCCATTTGTTTCTTGTAGTGCTTTTTTGCAATCCATCATACCCGCACCGGTCTGATCTCTGAGTCTTTTAACTTCTGCTGCTTTTATTCCAGCCATTTTATTATATTTTATGTTTTATTCTAATTACCTAAATTTTCAGTTTTCCTGGCTTTTCTTTGTCCGCCGCGTTTTGCTTTGCTTTCGCTTTTTGGTTTTTGTATAGGAGCTTCTTCTCTTTCCTTCTCTCTTTCCATTTTTCTTTCTTCAATACCTTCCGAAATTGCTTTAGTTACAACTTCAATAATTATAGAAATTGATTTTGAAGCATCGTCGTTAGCAGGGATTGGAAAATCTATTATTTCAGGATTCGAGTTTGTGTCAACTATTGCAAAAATTGGGATACCAAGTTTTTTACCTTCAGCAACAGCAATATGTTCTTTAGAAATATCTACAACGAAAAGAGCTGCTGGAACTCTTGTCAAGTCGGCGATACTACCAAGGTTTTTTTCAAGTTTTCCTCGCTGACGACTTATCTGAAGTCTTTCTCTTTTCGATAAGTTTTTGTAAGAACTGTCGAGCATCAATTTATCAATTGATGTCATTTTTTTAACTGCTTTACGAATAGTTGGGAAATTTGTTAACATTCCTCCAGACCAACGTTCTGTTACATAAGGCATTCCTATTGCTTTTACTTTTTCTGAAACAAGTTCTTTGGCTTGTTTTTTAGTAGCAACAAAAAGAATTTTTCTTCCCGATTTTGCAATTTGTTTCATTGCCAAAGCTGCATCATCAAGTTTTGTTACAGTTTTGTGCAAGTCAATAATGTGGATTCCATTTTTCTCCATAAAAATGTATGGTGCCATATTTGGATTCCATTTTCTTTTGAGGTGTCCGAAATGTACACCTGCCTCTAATAATTCATTAAAATTTGTTCGTGACATTTAATTAGTTTTTGTTTACATTCTTAACTAAGCAATTGTCGAGTAGCCACATAAATTTGTGAGTCTCAGCAATTTAGATACTAAACAACATTTAGATTAGTCAATTATAGATTATTATTGTGAAATTTTATACTTGATATGATATCCGAACTTCTTACTTATATCGTGTTTCAATTTAAAACATTCGTAAAAGCACAAAGCAAAGATAGAACAGTAGATTATCGTTTACTGAATTGGAATTTCTTACGGGCTTTTTTCTGGCCTGGTTTTTTCCTTTCTACAACTCTGGAATCTCTTGTTAGTAAATTTTTCCCTTTAAGAGTTGTTTTGTCTTCGGCATTTATTTTTACCATAGCTCTTGCTATTGCTAAGCGTAGAGCTTCTGCCTGACCTTTGATTCCACCACCGTCTAAATTGGCTTTTATATCATATTTTTCGTTTGCTTCTAAGGCACTTAATGGCTGACGTACAATATATTGTAATTGTCCGAGTGTGAAATAATCTTGAATTTCACGATTATTTACCATGATTTTTCCTTTTCCTTCACTAACAAATACTCGTGCTATTGCCGATTTTCTTCTTCCTATTGCGTTAATTACTTCCATTGTTTTTATTTAAGAGTATTTAAATCAATTTTTTTAGCATTTTGAGCTTCGTGCGGATGATTTTCGCCTACGTAAACTTTAAGGTTACGAAACAATGCACTGCCTAATCTGTTTTTAGGAAGCATTCCTTTCACAGCATGTTCTACCAGCTTTCTGGGGTCTTTTGCTTTTATAGCTTCAGGAGAAATTCTTTTTTGCCCTCCGGGATAACCAGAATGCGAAAAGTGTTCTCTGTCAGTCATTTTGTTTCCTGTCAATATAACTTTTTCAGAATTTATTACAATTACATTGTCTCCGCAATCTACATGAGGAGTAAATTCAGGTTTGTATTTTCCTCTTAAAAGTTTAGCTACTTTTGTTGATAACCTTCCTAATATTTCATTATCCGCATCTACAAGTACCCATTCTTTATTGACAGTTTCCTTGTTTGCTGATATGGTTTTATAACTTAATGTATCCACTTTACTCCCTAACTTTTTAATTAATACTTAAATACACAATTTTAACTTCAAATTTTAATAGCTCGCAAAAGTAGAATTAATTTTCTAAAACAAAAAACTTTATTTTAAAATTATTTTATGAATTTACAAATTGGTAGTTTTATGCATTATCCAATAGAAAATTATACTACTCACAATTATTTTAACAGATAAGAATATTCAAATGTTTGATGTAATTTCCTGAAATATTTTCTTAGAGGCACTATTTAGAGGTACTATTTCGAATGTGTTGAAATATTTATCCAATAATACCCATAACCTTCAATTTCAAAATCACTATTCTGTTTATTATTTATTGCTTGCCCAAGAATATCAAATTTTGGTAAATTGTATGTCGGTAAGCTTACTAATTTTTTTGAAGAGGATAAGTTTTGAATTACAAGAACTATTTCATCTTTAAATTCTCGTTTGTATGCAAGAATGTCATCGTAGTTTCTGTTTTGTAGGTTTTCAAGATTTACCCATTCAATTTTGCCGCGACTGAAGCATTTCCAATTTTTTCTATTCTGAATTTGGCTTTTCAGTTGGCTATAAATTTTTGAGCTAAACGATTCTTTTTTGGCGAGTTCGTTTTCAACATTTTGCCAGTCTATTCGTCCACGAACAAGGTATCTGGTATCGTCGTAACCAGTTTCTTTTTTTTGCTCTTCGTAATAATTCTCATCATTTGCTTTTCCGAACTCGTCGCCATAATATATAATAGGTGTACCGGGCAAGCTGAGCATAATTGAAAATGCCAATCCGATTTTTTTGTCATCGAATTTAAACAAATTTGCAAGGCGGGCAGAAACTCCCTCGCCAAGCCTAAAATTCCATAGTGGCTCGTGGCAATAGTTTTCGTGAATATATTTCCTGTCTTCTTCCGAAACGTAAACCAATTCTAAGCTTAACTCATCGTGACAACGCAAAAAAGTGAACCATTGGCATGATTCAGGAATTTTAGGTGTAACCTCTTCGCTCAAAATATTTTTGATAGGATTTGAATTTTCCTGTGCCAGAGCCTTAAAAATTTGTGGCATCAATGGAAAATGATATCCGGCATGGCATTCGTCTTCATTGCCAAAATATTTTATAACTTCAGCAGGCTTTTGACATGCCTCGGCAAGTAGCAAAGTATTTGGTTGAACAAAATCTAAAATTGCTCTAAAGAATTTTACTACAGTATGAGTTTTTGGAAGGTTTTCGCAATCGGTGTTTTCTTCCTTCCATAAATATGGAATTGCATCGGCTCTAAATCCTGCAACTCCTTTTTGCAGCCAGAAAAGTAAGTTTCGGGTCATTGCCAGCAGGACTTCAGGATTTTTGTAATTCAAATCGGGTTGATGTTCAAAAAATCGATGGAAGAAATAGTAATCACCATCTTTTTCCCAATTGCTCGGGCACATTCCTTTAAATATCAGGCGTGCATCTTCGTATTTGTTTGTGTCTTTGTTCCAAATATAATAATCCCGAAAAGGATTATCAACAGATTTTCGGGATTCTTGAAACCACGGGTGTTCAACGGAAGTGTGATTTATTGCAATATCGAAAATTACCTGAATGTTTTTAGTTTGTGCTTTTTTCAGAAAATTCAAAAAAACAGTTTCTTTTTCTGCTTCGTCGGCTTCTGCGGCCAGCCCGAGAAGTTCGGGCCTGATTTTGTCGTAGTTTTTGATATCGAAACCTGCATCTTTCATTGGCGAGTCGAGAATTGGTAAAAGCCATAGACAGCTCACGCCTAAATCTTGCAAATAGTCGAGTTTTGCTTCCAGCCCTTTGAAATCGGTGTTGAACAAATCGACATATAGCGAATATACAATTGCATCTTTGTACCATTCATTGGCTTGAGGAGGGAGCTTTAATGAGTTCTTAAAGTTGTTTATTTCCTCGAAAAAATTGTCTAACAATTCTAATTTTTTATTGCTGTATAAAGTTTTCCATAAATTGCTTAAGACTTGTTTTTCAATAGAGTTCATCATCGTTTGTTTTTCATTTTATCAAAAAAAATAATTGGGACAAAATTATTAAAATTTGAATTGGAAGTGTTTTAACCTGAATAATTCATAAATATTTCTACTACAAGCCCAAACTGCACATCATCTTTGACCGTCCTCAATTTTTATTCCATCAAAATAGCTCGCTATTACTCAAAAATAAAAATCTGTGGTAGTTCAAATCTGACACACA